>CAKQBC010000502.1 GCA_934215995.1 uncultured Bacillus sp.
ACTAAATGTTGGGCTGCCCTTTAAAAAAGGATAAAAAAAGAGCACACATGCTCAACTTTTCTTATACTTGAATTGTCTAGAAACAAGAATGAAAAGGAGATGTGTGCTCTTGCATTTTACCATGATTTTTCCCGGTCTTGAAGAGGTAACGGTTTTAAAAGCGGAAATGAACGAAGGAATCTACGAGATTTTTATAGAAATGCCCCGAAAACCCCATACGTGTCCTTCTTGTTCGGAGGAAACAATGCGTGTCCATGACTATCGGATTCAACGGATTAAACATTTGAAAATGGCTGAACGTCACACTGTCATTGTCTATCGCAAACGCAGATATGCCTGTCCCTGCGGAAAGCGTTTTTATGAAGGGAATCCCTGTGTCGACCATTATCAGCACCATTCAAGGGAGTGGAATCAGCAGGTCCAGATCCGAACGGTGAAAGCGAAGACCTTCACGGAGATCGCCGCCCAGTACAACAGCTCTTTCAGCACAATTATCCGCCGGTTTGACCGCATGATGCCACAAACCTTAAAAGGAGCAGCTTCTTTGCCGAAGGCAATCGCAATCAATGAATTCAAGGGGGATACAGGTAAGGAGAACTATCAGCTGTATCATTGCCGATGCCATTATCCGGGAACCAATTGACATTCTGCCCAACAGGCGGAAAGAAACCATCAAGGAGTATCTCCGAAAACACGGTTCGGATGTACAGGTTGTCGTAATGGATATGAGCCAGGCCTTCAAGGCGGCTGTAACACAGGCTAGGGGGAGCCCAGTGATCGTGGCGGATAGTTTCCATTTTGTCCTATATATGAATTGCGCTTTGAACAAAGTACGGTGAGGGAACAGAATGAATGGCACGCCTATGACAGGAAGAGATGCAAGAAAAAACGGTATGTATTCCATAAGGCATCCCATACCCTGACGCAGGAAGACCGGTGGTATCTCAACCGTTATTTCTCTTATTCACCGAAACACAAGACGGCATACGAATTGAAAGAAGAGTTCTACCAATGGTTTTATATCGCTAAAGCGAAAGGTCCCGAATGCATGGGAGAGATAAAGGAAGGATTGCATGCATTCCTGAGCTGTGCGGACGGCCCAAACCTATCGCAATTGGGAAAAGGAAATCCTGAACCGCTTTGCCTTTGGCTATTCAAATGGTTTTGTGGAGGGATTGAATAATTTAACGAAGGTAATCGGATTTGGTTACCGGAATTTTGCCGGTTTCAGGGCGAGGATCCACCTCCATCATCAATATAAAAGAATCGGCAATTCAATAGAATAAGAGGCAGAGAAATGTTCTCTACCCCAACACTTGAAAAAGAATCTTTTTCCGAAGTGTAAGGAACATACCATCCATGATAAAATAGACAACAAGGCATGGTGTTTTATTGCATGAACCAAAGTCCCTATAACGAGAAACGCACCCGCTTATCAAAGAGCGAGGTGGAGCAGCCTCACATTCAAAATGAAAAAACCGATGAACCAAAGAAAATCCCTACTCGTTCTCAATCTTTAGTTTCTTTTATGATGGGAAATTTGCAACAAAAGGAAATTTCATGTAAAAAACTTTAAAAGGTTGTCGCAAGAGAAAGGGCATTTGAGATGCGATGCCGGCCGGGGATGCTAGAAATGACGGAGCGAACATATGTCGATGTCAGGAGAGCTAAAGGAGGGCCTTCCTATAAATTCACAATGAATGGCGTGATTGTTCGCCGGTCTTTATTATTCATACGGCAGCCAATGTAAAGGAGAGTAACAGGATGAATCATAAGGAGAGGATTTCACATTATTTACATAAACTCTGTAAGGAAATCGGACCACGGCCCACAGGATCTGAGGCCAACCGTGCGGCAGTAGAATTTGCAAGCACTGAGTTTGAAGCGTACGGTTTGTCGGTTGAACGGCAGGAATTTGACTGTATGGACTGGCAGAATCATGGAGGGACTCTGATGGTTGACGGACAGAGCGCCACGATTGCTCCAGCTCCATATTCGCTTCCCTGCAGTGTGCAGGCCGAGATTATCTGTATCGGAT
>CAKQBC010000503.1 GCA_934215995.1 uncultured Bacillus sp.
TTATTGAAGAGAGATATGAAGGTGTAATTGTTGTGACAGATGACCCTTTCCAGGATGAGTAAGGGGGATGACAATGATTGAACTGAAGAACATCACCAAGACTTTTTATGGCCGGAAAACAAAAGTGGAAGCCTTAAAAAACATCAATATTGAAATCAAAGAAGGCGAAGTTTTCGGGATTATCGGGTTCAGCGGAGCAGGTAAAAGTACACTTCTCCGGGTCATTAATCTTCTTGAAACACCGACATCCGGAGAAGTATTGATCAACGGCAAAAACTTACTGACTCTAAAGGAAAAAGAATTGCGGAATGTCAGGAAAAAGATCGGCATTATCTTTCAGCAATTTCATTTGCTCTCCTCCTATAACGTATTTGATAATGTAGCTGAAATCTTGAGGATGAATGGAGTCCCAAAACAGGAAATCAATAAAAAGGTGAAAGAGTTGCTTTTGCTTGTTGGTCTGGAAGATAAGGCGAACCAATATCCGGCCAATCTTTCAGGCGGGCAAAAGCAGCGTGTCGGTATTGCCCGCGCATTGGCAATGGATCCGGATATCCTCCTGTGCGATGAAGCAACATCCGCTCTGGATCCTCAAACGACGGATTCCATATTGAAATTGCTGCTGGATATCAATAAAAAACTTGGTTTGACCATCGTTTTGATTACCCATGAGATGGAAGTCATTAAAAAAGTCTGTGACCGGGTCGCCGTTATGGAAAAGGGAGAAATTGTTGAACAGGGGACAGTGCTGGACATTTTCAGCAGTCCTGTTCAAGAAACAACCAACAATTTTGTGGGGAACGTCTACGAAAACATGATTACAGAAGATATGCTGACTGCATTACGGGGAGATGATCCATCTTTTATTCTGCGTTTGGCATTCCGGGGAGACTCGGCTCTGAATCCTGTTTTGAGTGAGGTGGCTACCAGCTACTCCGTCACCTCGAACATTGTTCATGGTTCCATCACGTATTTGAAAGGAACACCTTTGGGCATTTTGTTCGTACACCTTTCTGGTGATCCCGACAAACTAAGTCAGGCCATTTCTTACCTCGAAGAAAAGGTATACCGTGTGGAAGTCATCAGGGAAATCAGCGGGAAACCTAAGGAGGTATTGGTATAGCCATGTTGGATCGAATGGATGAGCTGGCTCCGTTGTTTGGCATCTCTTTATACGAGACGCTTGTCATGGTCATTGTTTCGCTGGTCATTGCGACCATCATCGGAATTCCTCTGGGGGTCCTGCTGGTCGTTACAAGACCGAATCATTTATACCCCAATAAGTGGATCTTCCAATTGTTAAATACAATCGTCAACATTATCCGGTCGCTTCCTTTTATCATTCTGATGCTCGCCATTATCCCGTTCACGGAGCTGATTGTCGGTACTTCTATCGGAATCCGCGGTGCCATTGTACCGCTCATCGTCTATATTGCCCCATACATTGCCAGACTCGTGGAAACAGCTTTCCTGGAAGTCAATTATGGAATCATCGAGGCATATAGAGGGATGGGGGCTTCCCGTTTTCAAATCATTATGAGGATCATGCTGAGGGAAGCACGGCCTGGGATTTTGCTTTGCATGACCATTGCCTTGATCGGTTTAATCGGCGCCACTGCCATGGCAGGTGTGATTGGGGCAGGCGGTCTTGGTGACCTGGCACTCAGATACGGTTATCAGCAATGGGATTTGCCGGTCATGTTCGGCACCGTCATCATCCTGATCGTACTCGTGCAGATCATCCAGTCCCTGGGGAACTATTTTGCAAAGAAATTGAAGATGTCCGCTTAATCGAACCCGGCAGCAATGAGATGGGCATTCGTCACTTTCAGGATGTGAATCGTCACTTTCATGGGCCGATTCGTCACTTTCGAGCAGCCAATCGTCACTTTCACGGGGCGAATCATCACTTTCGAGCTCCGATTCATCACTTTCACTCAAAGCCATCATCCGAACCGTATCGGATGATGGCTTTTCATTTCATGGGAGGAAACCCGCTCTCATAAAAAGAAGGATACCCGTACTACAAATG
>CAKQBC010000504.1 GCA_934215995.1 uncultured Bacillus sp.
GGATGAATATACCTCTTACAAAAATTGTGCAAAAGGTGCAAATGTATTGCTTAATGCTGTGTTGAACCTTTGTATGGAATCGGCAAAAAGGTAGTTGCGGCGGAGTATATTGATCTTGTAAAGGAGCTTTCAAAATGAAGGAAGTTAAAATATCGGTTTGCCAGTCCGAAGTAAAACTTTGCAGTACATTTGAAGAGTTTCGCAGACAAACGGAACAATTGCTTGAGCAGGTCCCTTTGGATAGTGATTATGTGTTGTTTCCGGAATTATTTACGCTTGGATTAATCGGTATGTTTTCGAACGCGGAAAAGATGGAGAGAAAAGAGTTTCATAGAATTTCTAAATTTACAAAAGAGATTCACAATCTTTTCGAAGCCTTTGCAAAAAATCGTAAACAAGTCATCATTGCAGGCAGCCATCTAGAAGAGGAAGAAGGGAATATTTATAATGTATCGTCCCTATTTGATGAAAATGGATTTGCAGGGAAGCATGCAAAAACGCATATCTTCCCAGGAGAAGCCGAGTGGCATACAAAAGAGGGAAATGTGCTGAACACATTCACAGTTGGCCCGGTTACAATTGGGATTGCCACCTGTTACGAAGCTGAAATTCCTGAAATCTCCCGTATTCTTGCCTTGAAGGGAGCTGACATTATCTTTTGCCCATCCTATACATTTACGGAAGCAGGATTTTGGCGGGTACGGCATTGTGCCCAGGCACGTGCAATTGAAAATCAAGTATATTTCGTTCATTGCCCGACAGTCAGCGAGGGGATTTCTCCATTGCCGGCGGGCTATGGACGTGCTTCAATACTTAGCCCGTGTGATATGGATTGGCCCGAAAAGGGTATTATCAAAGAGGCACCTGACAGCGGCACAAAAGTGATCACGGCTTCAATCAATATGGGTCTGTTATATGAAAACAGAGAAAATGGGGCAGCGACCACCTATAAAGACCGGAACAGAAGGGACCCGCTATACAAACGCTATCAACCTTATAGCCACTCCTAAACAAATAAAGTCCATTATATGAATCCATTGCATATGAATAATACCAGAAGCTTCAGCGCCTTTTTTAGAAAGGTACTGAAGCTTTTTTCGGCGGGCAGAAATCCGCTGTGAAAAAGTTCCTGACTTTCTAGTTATAAAGTTACAAAATTTTCAATATTTGTTGACCTTCATCCAAAACAGTAGTAGCATAAAAAACCAATGATACTGATAATCATTCTCAATAATAAACGGATAGGTTGGGAGGTTTTTTTATGGAAGGGTATACGCCTTGGCCGGAAGATAGAGCTGCATTTTATCGGCAGGCAGGCTGCTGGAAAGGTCTCACGTTCGGACGGATGCTGGAGCGGAGCAGCAAGCAATTCGCGGACAGAATTGCAGTGGCCGATCACAGGGAAGAGAGGACGTACAAAGAGCTGAATGAGCGCGCCACACAGCTTGCCGCTGGCCTGAAGAGGCTTGGAATCGGGAGGGGGGATAAGGTTGTTGTCCAATTGCCGAATATAATCCCTTATGTGGAAACAATTTTTGCTTTGTTTAAGATTGGGGCATTGCCCGTCTTTTCCCTCCCTTCCCATCGCTACAGCGAGATTCGTTATTTCTGTGAGTTTTCAGAAGCGAAGGCTTACATTATTGCGGATACATTTACCGGATTTGACTACCGCCAGCTGGCCCGCCAAGTGAATGAGGAGGTTCCGTCACTTTCCCATGTGATCGTTGTGGGGGAAGAGCAGGAATGGATCCCTTATACTTCATTGTTTGTTGACGAACCATTTGAAGAAGTGGATGTACAGGGCAGCGATGTTGCATTCCTGCAGCTGTCCGGAGGAAGTACGGGTTTATCGAAATTGATTCCACGGACCCATGATGATTATATGTACTCCGTTGAAATGAGTATCGAGTGCTGCAAGGTGACAAAAGACACTGTCTTTCTTGTGGTGCTTCCTGTATCGCATAATTATCCGATGAGTTCGCCCGGCATACTCGGAACATTATATGCGGGCGGAAAGGT
>CAKQBC010000505.1 GCA_934215995.1 uncultured Bacillus sp.
GAGATGACCATCGAAAGAACAATGTTCTTATTTACATTCATTCCTGCATATTGCGAAGCATGTTCATTGAACCCTACCGCCCGAAGCTCGAAGCCGCGCTTCGTCTTTTCAAGAATGAACCACATAAGGATGGAACCGATCAAGGCAATGACAATTCCCCAGTGAAGCCTTGAATAATCCGTAAACCCTGAAAGTAAATCTGAACGGAGTGTAGCTGTCTCCGGAATCCGCTCCGTCTTGTCGGAGTTATCGGTCAAAACATTGTAAATCAAATAGTTTGTAAGATATAAAGCCGTGTAATTCAGCATGATTGTAACGATTACTTCGTGTACCCGGAATTTCGCCTTCAGGATCCCCGGGATGAACGCCCAGAATGCACCCGCTGCCGCTGCCGCCAAAACAGCAAGCGGAATATGGATGATTGCCGGGAGGTCAAAAGATGTACCTACCCATACGGCTGCAAACCAGCCGACAATTACCTGTCCTTCTACCCCGATGTTGAACAAGCCTGTCTTAAAAGCAAATGCGACTGCAAGGCCTGCCAAGATCAACGGTGCTGCCTGACGGATTGTCTCACCTATATTGTATGAATTCCCAAGGACACCCTCAAGAAGCGCCTCATAACCAAGTATCGCATCATAGCCTGTCACAAACATGAGGATGGCACCCGCCAACAAACCGAGCACTACGGCTATAACAGGAACTAATATATTGACTGTTCGTTTAGACATGGGATACTTCACCCGCTTTCTCTTTCTTGCTGCCAGCCATCAACAATCCTAGTTCCTGCTCAGTCGTTTCTTTCGGATTCACTATAGCGACGATTTGGCCTTCATAGATGACCGCGATCCGGTCGCTTATATTCATGATTTCATCCAATTCAAAAGAAACAAGCAGTACTGCTTTGCCATGGTCGCGCTGTTCAATCAATTTCTTATGAATGAATTCAATCGCACCAACATCCAGTCCCCTCGTCGGCTGTGCGGCGATCAGCAAATCAGGATTCCGGTCGACTTCACGGCCGATGATCGCCTTTTGCTGGTTCCCGCCGGATAATGCCCTGGCAAGTGTGTTTTCGCTTGGGGTGCGGACATCATATTCAGCTATTAAATCCTTCGCTTTTTTCGTAATTTCCTTGTATTGCAGAACGCCCATTTTTGAATATGGCTCTTTATAGTAGGTTTGCAGAACCATATTTTCTTTCATAGTGAAGTCAAGCACCAGGCCATGCTTATGCCTATCCTGAGGAATATGGCCGATTCCCGATTCAGTCATTTTCCTTGGCGATAGTTTCGTAATGTTCTTATCCCTCAGTTTAATAGTACCGGAATCTATCTTCCTTAGACCGGTCAAGGCTTCAAGAAGCTCAGATTGCCCATTCCCATCGACTCCGGCGATTCCGACGATTTCCCCTGCTCTCACTTCGAGGTTAAGGCCATTTACTGCCGTTACATTCCTGGCATCCTTCACAGTCAACCCTTCAATGGATAAAACGATTTCAGCAGGCTCTGCATCTTTCTTTTCCGTCTTGAATACGACTTCACGGCCTACCATGAGGCTTGCAAGCTCATTCGGGTTTGTCTCCGCTATATTGACTGTGCCGATTCCCTTGCCTTTTCGGATTACTGTACAGCGGTCGCATACTTCCATGATTTCTTTCAGCTTATGTGTGATGAGGATGATCGACTTGCCTTCCGCAATCAATTTCTTCATGATTGCTATCAATTCTTTTATTTCCTGCGGCGTAAGGACGGCAGTAGGTTCGTCGAAAATAAGAATTTCCGCTCCCCTGTACAGTGTTTTAAGAATCTCCACACGCTGCTGCATACCTACTGATATATCGGCTATCTTTGCATCCGGGTCAACTTTCAGCCCATATTGTTCCGATATTTTCCGGATTTCGGAGCTTGCTTCTTTTATATTGATTTTACCGAATTTGGTAGGCTCCTGGCCCAAAATGATGTTTTCTGTTACTGTCAGCGTATCGACTAGCATAAAATGCTGGTG
>CAKQBC010000506.1 GCA_934215995.1 uncultured Bacillus sp.
TTGATGGAGGAGCTGCCATACCAGGCAGTGAAATATCCGGTGTTCTCCCATTTTGCTTTAAGCGGCCTGGACAGCAAACTAGGTCCGGAAATGCGCTCCACAGGAGAGGGAATCGCAATTGCTGAAACGAAAGAAGAAGCGCTGGCTAAAGTATTTTCTTTCCTTGGAAAAGGAATCAAGGAACAGCAGAATGAAGTATTTTTGGCGGAGTCTGTCGAACTGCCGGACGAAATCGAGCATAGCATGCACAGCAAAGGACTGAAGCCGGTTAAAGGCGGATCCCTGGAAGAGTGGCTGAAGGATAAGAAGGGGAAGGTCGTTCTCTCATCCACAGAGAAAGAGAAAACAGAGCGTCTTAAAGCAGCGAAATACAGGCTTCATACTTTCACCAGCCTGGAAACATTTGAAGCTTATATAGAAGGTTCGGATGTAGCCGATTTAACGGTGACATCTCTTTCGGAATGGCAAAGTAAACTTAAGAAGGGCGTGCTCACTATATGAGATCCGCAAAAGCAGAAGAAAATCCGAAAATTTTAAATAGTAAAGACTTTTTGAGCTTATCCGGAATGAGCTTTGAGCAGGTTGCAGAGCTGCTGGATTTGGCAAAAACAATCAAATGCAGGCAAATGGCAGGTGAAGTGTATGAGCCATTGAAGGGGAAGGCACTCGGGATGATTTTCGAAAAATCCTCAACCCGGACCCGTGTATCGTTTGAAGTGGGGATGCTGCAATTGGGAGGGCACAGCCTCTTTCTGAGCAGCAATGACCTGCAAATCGGGAGGGGGGAAACGATATCGGATACTGCCCAGGTCCTTTCTCAGTATGTAGATGGCATTATGATCCGGACATTCGGCCATGAAATTGTAGAAGAGCTTGCGAAGTATGCAAGTGTTCCGGTGATCAATGGGCTGACTGATTTATATCATCCTTGCCAGGCGCTCGCGGACCTCCTGACTATCCTGGAAATCAAAGGCCAGCTGGCTGGGCTTAAGATGGCTTATATCGGTGACGGGAATAATGTGGCGCATTCGTTATTGAATGCATGCTCCATCGTTGGAATCGATATTTCTGTCGGCTGTCCGAAAGGATACGAGCCGATGCCTGAAGTGGTTGAGGAAGCAAAACAAGCGGCTGCAGGATCCGGGGCCGTTCTCGAAATAACAAACGATCCTGTTGCAGCTGTGAAAAATGCCGATATCGTCTATTGTGATGTCTGGACAAGTATGGGACAGGAAGAAGAAAACCAGAAACGTTTAGCTGATTTTGCGGATTATCAAGTGAACGCAGGCCTTGTGGAGCATGCAAAAAAAGATTATATCTTCATGCATTGCCTGCCTGCGCATCGTGAAGAAGAGGTTTCGGCCGAAATTATTGATGGATCCCATTCGGTTGTGTTCCATCAGGCCGCAAATCGGCTGCATGCGCAGAAAGCGGTATTGGTTGATTTGATGTTCTGAACGATTTCAACTTCAGGTGATGTGTCTGCTTTCTTCGTAAAGGATAAACAAACAGGGCATGGCGCAGCCATACCCTGTTTGCTTTTGATTAAATTATCCGAAGATCAGGACGGATGCACCTGCGATAAAGCAGTAGACCGCAAAGATAATCAGGTTTCCTTTTGCCATTATATTCATAAACCACTTCAATGAGAAGTAGGATGCAATCAGCGAACCAATGAAGGCCAACAGATAAGGAAGCGCCAAGGAGCCTATTTGCGGGTCGGATACGAGATCGGATATGCTTAGCACCATTCCACCTAAGCTGACGGGGATATAAAGCAGGAAAGAAAAACGAAGGGCTGTTTCCTGTTTTGTGCCTAACGCCATTGCGGCTACGATTGTCGCACCCGAACGGCTTATTCCTGGAATTAGCGCAACCATCTGGGCAAAGCCGATGATCAGGGAGTCCTTAATGGAAAGGTCATTGTCATTCTTCCTTCCGCGCATATTCCTGATGGACCAAAGCGCAATACCGGTAATGAGCAAGGTAATTC
>CAKQBC010000507.1 GCA_934215995.1 uncultured Bacillus sp.
GACGATGATGGCGATTACGGCCACTCGGATAATCAAGGCCATGGCGGTGCCCCCTTGCACATACTGGTTTCCTCCTATACGATTGAAACGCGATAAGGTTTCATAAAAACAAAACATTTTCTGTTCGGAGGGCCACGATTGGAACTGACACGTTTGTTTATGATGCAAAAACGGCTGGATAAGTATATTGAAGAAAACAATGGTGTCGAACGGGACGTCTTCAGAGAGAAGCTGCTTGCCCTCACCGTTGAGCTGGCTGAGCTGGCCAATGAGACACGATGTTTTAAATTCTGGAGCCAGAAAGGGCCGTCGCCTAAACCGATACTGATCGAGGAATATGTCGACTCCATCCATTTCCTGCTGTCTCTCGGAATTCTGAAAGGCATGGAGGATCTGAGTGAATGGCCCGAAGGGGAAGAAACGGGTGACCTGACCGACTTGTTCATTAAGACACAGCGGGCCGTCCTCGAATTTGGCGAACGCCAAGACAGGGCATCATATGAAGCCGTCTGGGTCCTTTACCGGGCCATTGCCGAAGAACTCGGATTTACGGCAGAAGACATGGTTCAGGCTTATCATGAGAAAAATGAGGAAAACTACGCAAGACAGCAGCGCGGATATTGAACCGAGCCAGTCCGGATAACTCTGTACCGGACTGGCTCTCATTTTCAATCGTGCAGTGACACAGGTCTTGCCGAATTGAGCAGAATCTCCATCAATCGGCTCATTCTAAAAGGAAGGCTTCGATCGCTTCATATTTCGGGGTGCTGTGTGGATGAACTTTAAATAAGTGGAAACGGTCAACAGGGACCGGATACGGGTCAAACAGGTCGGTCGACAAGGATAAGCGTTCATTATTCTTCCGCTTTTTGGCAATCGTAATGTGTGGAACAAAGCGGTCTTTTGACGGAAGGCCGGTGACTGCTGTTATGGCAGCAGCTATGTCTTTTTGGAGGTGTTCAAGAAACAGGTTTTTTGTGACGGACAAATAGGTCACGCGCGGACCGGACGAAGGACCGAAAAAATTGAATCCGTCAATCTGAAGCAAAATAGCGGGATGCTGTCCTGCAAGTGTGCGAAGCCGGGCAGAAAGCTTGGAAAGCATCAATTCATCACAGGCACCCAGGTAAAAGAGAGTAATGTGCAGGTCTTCCGGGTGTGAAATCACTTTGTACCGGTCGGCCAGCTTGTGCCGGGACAGGTACTTTTCCGCAAGTGGCTGTACATCTGAAGGGATTCGGATACCTAGGAAATAATGCTGCTGCAAGCAAAACGCCCCCATTTACATCGTATTGCCTTTATTGTACCACCGGCTGCCGAAAAGATGTTTCGGATGCTTGCTATAGTGAAAAACAATAGGAGCCGGTTTTATATTGCGAATAAATAAATGTGCATCCCTGATTTCTGAAAAAATTAAGCTGTGCTATGATGGGAATAGTGAAGGAGGGACCCTCATGGCTTGGAATCAGGCGGCATTCGGCAGGCGGCTGAAGGCACTCCGGGAGAAGAATGGGCTGTCGATGTTGGCTTTTGGCAAAGAGATCGGCACATCCGCCAGCCGCATCAAGCACTGGGAGGAAGGCAAGAGCGCGCCCTCGGCCAGTTGGATCGTCACCATCTGCGAGCGATTCGATGTATCAGCAGAGAGCCTGCTGACCGGTGAATCAAACCGGGAAGTGGCATCCGCTTCTCCTGAACCTGGCCCGTCAGCCGAGGCAAAGGAAGCCAGTCTGGATGAATTGGCGGATTCTTTTATCCGGGCAGGCAATCAAAGGTATGGGGAGCGGGACGGACGGGAAAAGATGATTAAAGATATTACTGCACGGTTGTCCGGAATGGAAGAACGGGATCTTAAGGAACTTCTGATGATCGTGGTGATGAAAAGTATAAATGTCTAAAAATTTGGCGGTCTATCTTGGCTTGAATATAAAAAATTTTGCATGTTCATGGACACCCGCCCCCTCATCCCTTAAGATGGAAAGAGAGTC
>CAKQBC010000508.1 GCA_934215995.1 uncultured Bacillus sp.
GCAACGGTGACTTTGTTTATAGATCAGGCCAATGGCCGCGCCATCAGCCTGCTGCCGGAATCATTCATCGCAATCATCCCCAAAAGCACATTGGTTCCGCGGCTGACCCAAGCCACCCGGCGAATCCACGAGGCAGTGGAGCGAGGTGAAGTTACGCCTTCCTGCGTCAGTTTCATTTCCGGACCAAGCAACAGTGCGGATATCGAGATGAAACTGATAGTGGGTGTCCACGGCCCGATCCGCGCCACTTATATTCTTGTTGAGGATTGCTGAAAACACACATAAGAGCGATTGAGATTGAAAATGCCTCTTTCGTCCGTGTAAAAATGACTAAAAAACCCGATGAGGCCACCGAAAAAGTCTATGGAAAGGGCCATCACTCATTTTTTGAGTGGTGGCTCTTTTCTACGGCATCCGGTTGATTTCCGCTGCGGGTGCTTGCAGGGATGGGACGCAAAGAAGGGACAATAACGTCCACCTTCTGATGTTTCCACACAAAATGAGCCGTTACTATGTCCAAAAACCGGATGATAGTGGTGGCTCTTTTTAGTCCATAGGAAATTTAAATAGTTTTTCAGTGGCCTCAACCCGATTGACGGTTTTTTTACTCTCTTAAGAAACTATAAACCTACACGCTAAGAATAATGATTATTCCTCTGTTGGTCATGTCCAGCTTTAGCGCCCAGCAACTAGCAAGCCTTACACTTCTCCACTACGATAAGTCAACATCAGATCGTTCCTCGCCGGGTTTCCTTAATCTCATTGCGAAGTGATCAAGTTTGTTTGTGTGTCACTGAACGGGCGATTGCGCTTTTTTATTTCGACATATTTCCTGGGAAATAGTGCAGGCAGCATCGATTTCTAACTAAATTTGACGAAATGAATATCGGAAGCAACCTCGACATTGGCATAAAACATGCAAGCAATAGTGATAAATCCGAAAGGGGGATGGGTGAAGTGGAAAGCAAAACATTTACATCGGTTGATGTGCATGTAGCGGGGGAACCGCTTCGGATCATTACTGGAGGTCTACCGGAGATTATAGGGGACAGTCAACTGGAGCGAAGAGCTTACTGCATGGAAAACCTGGATCATATCCGAAAAACCTTGATGCTGGAGCCGAGAGGTCACCATGGGATGTATGGCTGTATCCTTACTCCACCGGCAGAGAAAGATTCTGATTTTGGAGTCCTCTTTATGCACAACGAAGGGTGGAGCACGATGTGCGGTCACGGCATCGTCGGTGTGCTGACGATGGGCATTGAGACCGGCCGTTTTGAGATGGAAGAAGAAAGGCGGACGTTCATCATTGACAGCCCGGCAGGAAAGGTTGTTGCGCAAGCAGAGGTTGAAGACGGCAAGGTTAAGCAGGTTTCTTTTGAAAACGTCCCGTCTTTTGTCCTTGAAAAAGACCTGGCCCTAACCGTTGACGGCAAGAAGCTCAAAGCTGACGTTTCATTTGGCGGAGCGTTCTATGTCATTCTCCCCGCTTCCCAATTAAACCTCAGTGTACAAAAGAAGGACTTGGCGGAATTGAGAAAATGGGCAACGAAAATCAAACAGGCAGCCGAACAAGCAGTGGATGTCGTGCATCCGCTGGAACCAGGCCTCAACGGCATCTACGGCGTCATTTATTCGGACAAGCCAAATCTGGCAACATCAGACCTCCGCAACGTAACCGTCTTTGCGGACGAGCAAGTCGATCGTTCCCCGTGCGGCACCGGAACCTGTGCCCGGCTTGCCAGCCTTTATGCCCACGGAGAGCTGGGGGAAGGAGAAAGCTTTGTCCATGAAAGTATTACGGATGGCCAATTCAAGGGGACTATCCTGCGGGTGGATTGTGTCGGGGGAAGGGAAGCGATCATCCCGGAAGTAAGCGGAACAGGCCACCTGACCGGAATTCATGAGTTTATTCTCGATCCGGAAGACCCGATGCCGGAGGGATTCTTGCTGGAGGAACTGGTGGGGACCATGA
>CAKQBC010000509.1 GCA_934215995.1 uncultured Bacillus sp.
TTCAAGCAGCCTATATCACCCGTTTTTTCTGCAATTTTCTCTGCCCTTTTCTATTCCTTCTGCTATGTAAGCAAAATGTCCCCAATTCATGAAATTGGGGACTCCCGTTTTTATTTTAATTTTCCTGCCCGAACCGACACTGCCGCAAACTGGGCTTTTGTCACGTTCCTGTATAAATCGAATTTATTATTTCTTTCCCCGACCATCAGGCCGTTTGTTGCCACCGCCTGTACAACAGGGTAGCCCCAGTAATTCAGAGGGACATCTTTGAAACTAACAGGCTTGCCCTTCGCTTTAAGGTCAAGGGCAAGTGTGATGACCTTAGCCAGCTGGATTCGCTGCAGCGGCGCATCAGGGTTGAATTTACTCGCTTTTGCGAAAACCCCCTCCTGCGTCAGGTAAGCGATTGCTTGATAGGATGGATGCGAAGCAGGCACATCACTGAATCCGGGGTTGGCGACTCCCCCCGCTTTTCGATCCGGGATAAGCTCGTAAAGGATTTCCGCCACTTCCGCCCGAGTTATTTCTTTCTCGGGATATATGTTTTTGCTTTTATCCGGAACCATCAGCCCTTTGTCGACCAATTCCTGAATTTCTTTTTCGGCCCAATGCCCCTTAATATCCACGACTCCGCGTATGACATCATCAAGCAAAGCCTCGCTCATTACCTTATGCCCTTCCGCATTCGGGTGGATATCGTTTTTGTTTGGCAGCAGATGTTTCGCATCATCCCCGAACCTGCTGTAGACATCAACATAAGTCGCCCCTCCCTTTTCAGCGGCGGAAGCGATTACATCATTCAGTGTTTTTGTCAATTCTACCAGCCTAGGCTTTTGTTTTTCATCCAAATGCGGATAAGGGAAATAATAGCCCATTGCATAAATTTCGGCATCCGGGTTCAACGTTTTGATGATACGAAGGATTTCTGCATAATTATCGCTGATTTCCTTCATTTTCTTTTCTATTTTTGCCTCGTCAACCTTGATTTCTCCCGTCTTCAAGTCTACTCCTGCAAGTGACAGGGCATCATTCGCCCCGGCGGAGATGCTGACCAGGTTCGCTTCTTCAAGCTTGTCTTTCAGGACTGGGCGCAGCTTCAGGTCCCTAAGCACGTCCGTCGTTTTATAACCGCCGACCGCATACAATTTCGTGTATGCTTCAAGTGTGCCCTTTTCTTTAAAATGATCGGCCGTATAATCAGAAAAGCCATCCCGGATGATTAGATCGGAGTGAAAACCTGCCGCTAAAGAATCCCCCAATGACACATACCGAACCTTCTCTGATTGTTCGAGTGCCTCGGCCCTGTAGTCCGGGAACGCAAGCCCGGCCAGAAAAACCACAATCGCCAAAAGGCACAGCATTACTTTGTTTAATTTCATCTCTCCACTCTCCTTCAGATTTGTTTATGTAAATCTCGAAGTTGGCTAAAAATTCCAGAATATTGTAACAAAGCATTAAAGGGTTGTATATCGGTTATTCAAAGATTCATAAAAATAAATACATATACCTATTGTCTTTTTTAGTCTAAATGGGGCAGCTTTCAGGACCATGGTTGTTACTTGCCTTAAGACAGCAAAAAATCCCCATAAAAGCCAGATCCGTTCCTGTCTTTTACGGGGATTCCATTCGATTTTTTCTGTTTGCCCGTTCACTTGCTGCCATTCTTAAATTCTTTCAGTTTCTTGTGGATGGCGGCAAGGCGTTTTTCTTCTCCTGCTTCGATCGGTTCATAAAATTTGCTGCCTTTCAGGTTATCCGGCAAATAGTCCTGGTCAATCCAGCCGCCGAATGAGCCAATCGGATAATCATGCGGATATTTGTACCCCTCATGCCCCAAGCTTTTCGCTCCCGCATAATGGGCATCACGCAAATGTTTCGGGATAGGCCCGGTATGCCCTTTCCTGATTGAGCCGATCGCTTTATCCAATGCCTTATAGGCTGAATTCGACTTGGATGAAAGGCACATCTCCACAAC
>CAKQBC010000510.1 GCA_934215995.1 uncultured Bacillus sp.
GTATACAAAGAAACCGGAGGATATCGAGAGGCTCTCGGAAATCCAGCTCAATATACTGTCAGCTGTTTCACCGCTGCTTAAACGTGGCGGAACGTTGGTATATAGTACATGCACGGTGGATAAACAAGAAAATGACCAAGTTGCGAAAAGATTTTTGGAAGAGCAAACCGACTTCACGGAAGACAAGGAATTGGCGGGCAGATTGCCGGAGCAGGCAAAACCGTTCGTCAACGGAAATCAACTGCAGCTAATGCCTCAGGATATGGAAAGCGACGGATTCTTCATCGCGTGCTTTAAGAAAGAAGGGTAATGAATTATGATAAAGAAAGAAACAACTACGGAAGCCCAAAAACGTTCGATTTATTCTCTGCAGCCGGATGAGCTGAAGGGATGGCTGAAAGAAAACGGGGAGCAGCCTTTCCGTTCCGACCAAATTTTGCAATGGCTGTATAAGCAGAGGGTTAAGAGCTTCGATGAAATGACGAACCTGTCCAAAGCACTCAGAACGAAACTTGAGGAAAGCTTCAACCTTACTACATTGAATACGCTTATTCAGCAAACATCATCCGACGGAACGATGAAGTTCCTGTTCGAACTGCAGGACGGTTATTCCATCGAAACAGTGTTAATGCGCCACGACTATGGAAATTCTGTCTGCGTGACCACACAGGTCGGGTGCCGGATCGGCTGTACGTTCTGTGCTTCAACGCTCGGCGGGCTGAAAAGAAACCTCGAAGCAGGAGAAATCGTTGCGCAGGTCGTAAAAGTACAACAGGCATTGGATGAGCTCGGGGAAAGGGTCAGTTCTGTGGTCATCATGGGAATCGGCGAACCATTCGACAACTATGATGAAATGATGGCATTCCTGAAAATCATCAACAGTGATAAAGGGCTTAACATCGGTGCACGGCACATAACGGTATCGACAAGCGGAATCGTACCGAAAATCTACAAGTTTGCCGATGAGAACCTTCAGATCAACTTTGCCATCTCCCTTCATGCCCCTAACAATGAACTGAGAGGGAAATTGATGCCGATCAACCGTGCATATCCATTGCCGAAATTGATGGAAGCGATCAAATACTATACGAATAAGACCGGCAGAAGAATAACATTCGAATACGGCCTGTTCGGCGGCGAAAATGACCAGGTGGAACATGCGCTCGAATTGGCGAAATTGATCAAAGGAATCAAATGCCACGTGAACCTGATACCTGTAAACTACGTTCCGGAAAGGAACTATGTAAGAACGCCGAAGGAACAGATCCTATTATTCGAAAAAACGTTGAAGGACCAAGGCGTAAATGTAACTGTGCGCAGGGAACAAGGGCATGATATTGATGCTGCCTGCGGCCAGCTTCGTGCGAAAGAGAGAAAAGAAGAGACGAGGTGATGGGCTTTGAAAGCTGTTTTTAAAACCGATTGCGGCAAAGTAAGACAGCATAATGAGGATAATGGCGGTATTTTCA
Source organism: uncultured Bacillus sp. (assembly GCA_934215995.1). Lineage (GTDB taxonomy): Bacteria > Bacillota > Bacilli > Bacillales > DSM-1321 > Bacillus_AD. The sequence continues at coordinate 1,470 of CAKQBC010000510.1, forward strand.
CAAAGAATGAAAGCACACTGGTGCTGGTGGCCGATGGAATGGGCGGCCACCGCGCCGGTGATGTGGCAAGCGCGATGACGCTGTCTTATCTTAAAGAACGCTGGATGGAAGCTTCAGAAATCACAACGGCGGATGAAGCGGAAAACTGGCTTACGGAAAACATTAAAGATCTGAATAAGCTTTTATTTGCGCATGCTGAAACACATGAGGAATGCAAAGGGATGGGTACGACCATTGTCGCCGCTCTTTGCACAGAGCGTTTCACCACGATTGCGAATATTGGCGACAGCCGCTGCTATATTTACAATGAAACCGGTTTTAGGCAAATTACAGAAGACCATACACTAGTGAATGAACTTGTCCGAACCGGACAAATCAGCAAAGAGGATGCTGAGCACCATCCCCGCAAAAATGTAATTGTAAGGGCGCTTGGTTCAGAGCCGGATGTTGAGGCAGACATCTGGACGATCATTTTTGAAGAAGGGGATGTACTGCTGCTTTGTTC
>CAKQBC010000511.1 GCA_934215995.1 uncultured Bacillus sp.
CTTCAAATGCGTATTGCGTAATACGGTCGGCCGCTTCGGTCATATAGCCTTTTCCTTCAAAGCGGCTATCGAGCCAATAGCCGATTTCAAATTTCGGGATATCCCAGTTGATGCGATGCAATCCTGATGAACCGATGAATTCACCTGTTTCCTTCAAGAATACATGAAGGCGTAAATCCTTTCGTGTTGTCCAATCCGCTACTGACTGCCGGATATTCTCGGTTGTCTGTTCAAGTTTCGGCAGTTTTTGTGCAAATGGCATCCACGGCTTTAGCTCTTTCATGGAATGGCGGATTGCATCCCAAACGAGAGGTGCATCTTCGACTCTTGGCGCCCGGATAATCAGGCGTTCAGACTCGAATTGTTCAGGAAACTCACGAAGGGCCAATGGAAGGGATTCTCCTAATTTGCGGGAATCTGTTTCATCGTCCCAGTGGACAGGTGTCGTCGTTCCGCCAAAGAAATCTTCCCGGGTAATTCCATAGGTGACCGCATCGTAATAAGAGTTTTCTTTCGGAGAGTACCAGGCTTTGCGAAGATGTGCCTCTTTCACAAAACCTGCACGCTCAAATGTTTTACGCATAGCAAAGTTATCCTGCCGGGTATGGCCTTCTAAACGGATTTTATTGCCCGGAAGGCTAAATACATATTCTGCCAATAGTTTTAAAGCTTTCGGCCCGTACCCGTGACCCCGATGATTTTCGGCAATCCGTAAGTCGAAAAGGGGGATTTCATCCTGCAAATCATAGATTTTCACAATCCCCACTTTTTCGCCTTCATCGTTCTCCTCCCAAAACGTTTTGACTTCGTCGGATTCATATCCGCCTTCTTCAATCGTCTTTTCGATGATTTCCCTTGCAGGGTGGGAGTTCCCGTGATATGGCCAAGCATTTGTAGTCATAAAATGGATAAGCTGTTCCTGCTCTTCCATTGTCCATTCGGTCAATCTCATTGACGATTCCCCCGTTGTACACTACTTTTGGATCCTCAATAACCGGAGAGAATTTAATACAACTAATAGAGTTGCACCCATATCCGCGAAAATGGCAATCCATAATGTCAGCCAGCCCGGAATAATGAGAAGTAGCGCTACTATTTTTAAGCCTAATGCAAACATAATATTTTCTTTAATAATTCGCAATGTTTTTCGGCTTAAATTAATAGAATACGGTAATTTATCCAAGTCATCCGACATGAGTGCAACGTCTGCGGTCTCCAATGCCGCATCTGTACCAGCACCGCCCATCGCAATTCCGACATCGGCTGTTGCAAGTGCTGGAGCATCGTTCACACCGTCACCGACCATCGCCACCCGTCCGAACTGTTTCTTCAGTTCCTGGATTGCTGCTAATTTTTCTTCCGGAAGCAATTGGGCCTTCACTTCACTCACGTTCATCCGTTTAGCGATTGCTTCTGCAGTGTGGCGACTATCACCCGTTAGCATTACGATATGATTAACACCCGCTTTTACAAGCCGTTTCAGCACGTTAGCACTATTTTCCCTAACCGGATCCTCTGCGGCGACGAATCCAATGAGTTGCTCATCTTCGGAAATTGCCATTACGGTTTTACCTTCCCTTTGCAAGGAGGATGCCGATTCCAATAGAGAAGCGGGAATCGAAGCAACTGTCCGGATCCAGTCCAGGCTGCCGGCCTTGACTACACGTCCTTCGACTTCTGCATAGGCCCCTTTTCCTGTAACTGATTGGAAGTGTAACCCTTCAGGATAGTCTATCCCTTTACTTTTAGCATAGCTCAATACCGCTTTTGCCAAAGGATGTTGTGATAAGGCTTCAACCGATGCTGCAAGACGGATGACCTCATCTTTCGTTCCTTTCACTGCGATGATATCAGTCACTTCCGGATAGCCTTTTGTCAAGGTGCCGGTTTTATCAAACGCTACGGCTTTTATACGGCCAAGCTCTTCCAAATGGATCCCGCCTTTAATGAGGACCCCTTGGCGCGCTGCATTGC
>CAKQBC010000512.1 GCA_934215995.1 uncultured Bacillus sp.
ATTGTCCCTTTCAAGCCGGCCTCTACAAGAAACTGGGGAGAAGAAACGGAAACTGTTGCCGGTGAACAGACGTCAGCCTCTTTCCTGGAGAAGACTCCTGTTTTGGGGATACTTGCCGGGGCAGTTGGCCTGTTGTATACAGTGATGCAGCTTGCTCAAAATTTGGACCTGAATTTAAATATCATCAATATGGGATTTCTCTCATTGGGAATGATTTTTCATGGATCCTTACAAGCGTATGGAAATGCCTTTAAGGAAGCGGCCAAATCAATTTCACCGATTATTCTCCAGTTCCCTTTTTATGCAGGGATCATCGCTGTCCTTGGCAGTTCCGGTTTGGCTGAACATATTATCGGTGCAATGGAGGCTGTTGCTTCGAAAGAAAACTTTGCCGTGTTCACTTACTGGGCAGCAGGCGTTGTCAATATGCTTGCTCCTTCCGGTGGTGGACAATGGGCACTTCAAGGTCCGCTACAAGTCCCAGCAGGGATGGAACTTGGGGTAGATCCTGCTGTTGTCGCAATGGCAGTCGGCTGGGGAGATGCCTGGACAAATCTGATTCAGCCATTTTGGGCTATCCCTTTGCTGGGGATCGTTGGGCTACATATCCGGCATATTATGGGGTATTGTTTCATTTTATGTGTTTGGGTCGGCTTAGTCACATCCCTATTGATGTACTTCGTTTATTAAAGAAACATCAGGAGCAGCTATCAGGCTGCTCCGTGTTTATTTTTGCGTTACACATCCAATTCCAGATACTCATCAGATTCCTTGAATCCAAACTTTTTGTAGACAGGCCGTCCCATGGCGGATGCCCCGAGCCATATTTTTGTGACGCCTGCATTCTTTACGTCAACCACCAATCTGCCCAATAGATTTCTGGCAATTCCTTTTCCCCGGTAGTCTTCTGACGTATACATATTTGCGATATAAGCCCTTTTTCCTGTCTTATTTGTATAGCTGGGAGGAAAATCAAAAAATAGAACGGCTCCTGTGGCAACCATCTGCTTTCCGTCTTCGACAACCCATTGGATGAGGGAATGATCAGCGAGTTTATTTGTGAAAAACTCGTTGAGCTCCCCGTCAATGTTGATCGTGGGTTCAATGCCTTCGTCTATCAATTGCTTCTTTCTTAATTCAATCAATCGCGGTATATCACTGTTGTTTGCTTTCCGGAACTCCATTAAAACCTCTCCTGCCTTTGTTGTAAAAATAGTAGACTTCACAGAATAGTAGCATTTATTTTATCATTCTCGTCAGTGTTTTGGGATACTTATTTTATAGGGCACAAAAAGGTCACATGAAGAGGGAGGAGCTTGGCCTTCATATTTTTACGATTTGAAACATTTCCGGATTTTAAATGTATATGTAACTAAATAGTTAGAAACGCGTCGTAGCGGGAGGGAAGAACATGAACGAAACAGTGGTGTTATTTCTGCACAATGATGAAGCGTTAAAGAAAGAATTCAAATGGGAAAATAACCTGAACCGGAAGTTCGCAGCCCTTGAATTGACGTTGCGGAAAAAAGAGGCGGATGTAGAGGAAATCAAACGGCTGATGGCCTTCATGAAGAAGGAAACGTCCGTTTTCTCGTATTTCCGATATAGCCTGTTGACGATTGCGGCTTCTTTGAGTGCCAGGGATGATGGGGAAGAGACATTCAGGAGGACAGTGGCCCTTCATGAAGACCTAAAGGAGGCAGGCTTTAGCAGAACACAATACTTGCCGTATGTAGCGCACTTTTTGGCGACAGAAGCGGATGGGCATGCGAACAATACGATTGCCCGCGCTTACGAACTGTATAAAGTAATGAGGGAAAACAATTATTGGCTGACTTCGTCCGATGACCATATGATGGCGATCCTGCTCGCCCATAGCGGCGTGGATCCTTCTGCAGCATCGGTTGAAATGGGTGAGATTTACCGGTACCTCAATGACAGGGGTATAAGGAAAGGCAATGCATTACAGAGCA
>CAKQBC010000513.1 GCA_934215995.1 uncultured Bacillus sp.
ACCCTGTCCATAGAAGCGATTGATTGCGTCAATGTCGTCGAGGAATTGACCAGTCTTCGGAGCGGGCTGTACAGCCTGTCGATATAGGCGATGAATGCCGCCATTGTCCCGACCGTCATTTGGCCTTCGATGACCTGATAAGCAGAATAACCGATCACCAGAAGCGGAGCGATATCCGTGATTGTATTCACGACAGCGAATGATTTTGCGTTCCATTTCGTCTGGCTGATCGCCTTATCCAGAAAGTTTGCGTTCTGCCGGTTGAAATTCTTTTGCTCATGATCCTCAATGGCAAAGCTTTTGATGACGGATATCCCGCCAATTCTTTCATGCAGATAGCTTTGCACTTCCGCCAATGCCTGTGAGCGATCCCTTGTGAGGCTTCTGAGCCGCCCGAAAAAATACCGGACCGAAAAAGCATAGAATGGAAGCATGACGAGCGATACGATTGTCAATTCGACATTCATAGAAAACATAATCGCAATGGCGATCGCAATTGTCGCCATATCCAGCCAGACATTCATCAGCCCTGAGATAACAAAGTTCTTTGTCTGTTCCACATCATTTATGACTCTCGAGATGACTTCCCCTGAACGTGTGTTGCTGTAATATTTGAAGCTCAGCTTATTAATGTGCGTGAATAATTGATTCCGTATATCGAACAGAATCTTGCTTCCTGTCCACTGGGCAAAATATTGCCTGTAATACTCGATTGGCGGCCTTAGCACCACGAAAATGAACAGCATGATTCCCATGATTACGAGCAGCTTTTCATTCTTCATCGCTTTTGTAAGGCCGTCTCCGCCGATAATGTCATCGATCACATATTGTATGACAAGCGGCAGCATCAGCGGGATGGCAAACTTCAGCAGCCCGATGATGATTGTTCCGATGATCGCCCACTTATAGGGCTTGACCCACTGTAAATAACGCCTTGTACTCCCCATGCATTTCATCCTCTTTACCTTTATTGCCTTGCTGTCTATAGGCGTTCCCTATGATAAAACGCCAGTCTTACACTATATGCATAAAAAAAACCTGCCAATCAAACAAACAGGTTTTTTCCGGTCAACGATAGGTAAGGAATCGCTCATACCATGAATCGACAAAATCGGCCGCAAAAGGGCCTTTTTGCTGGCGAATCCAAAATTTCAATTGATCTACATTTTTATGCAATATCTTATCTATCACCTTTGGATAATTCATCTCCTGCCGGTGCCGTTCGTATTCATCTTCATCCAACAGCTGGAATGTCATATCCGGATAAACTTTAATGTCCAAATCATAGTCTATATACTTCAGTGCCTCATGATCGCACACAAATGGCGAGCTGAGATTGCAGTAGTAGTAAACGCCGTCTTCCCTTAACATCCCGATCACGTTAAACCAGACTTGTGAATGGAAGTAGCAGATCGCAGGCTCTCTTGTAATCCATGAGCGGCCGTCCGATTCCGTTACCCGCACCCTATCGTTAGCCACAATCACCAGGTTCTGTGTAGCTTTCAATACAGTCGTATCTTCCCAGACACGATGCATTTTGCCGTTATGTTTATAACTGTGGATTTGGATACTTTCTCCTTCCTTTGGGATTATCATATTTTTCCCTACTTTCTGATCAAAACCATGACCCATTTTTCCATATACCCGGTTCGTCTAATACAGTAACTTTTCATCATATGTATCATTATAGCGATTTTGGCTGTATTTTAAAACCAGGTAGCATTAAAAGCAAAAAACAGGCCTCCGGCAAGCAAAAGAAATATATGGATTCCTGCTCTTCGGCAAAGAGAACTATCGGGATCACTTACAAGAAAAGAGAACGCCTTTAGAAGACGCCCTCCACAGTGTGTGACAAATTCAATTTTGAGCGTTTTCTTTGAAGTTGCATCTCAGACTGATTGAAAACGTTTGTCAGTCGAGGCGCGCCGAGACCCTAGAAGACGCGAATAGAACAATTAAGGAACGT
>CAKQBC010000514.1 GCA_934215995.1 uncultured Bacillus sp.
CTAACGCTCAAAACCCCCGCCTGCGGATCAATCATCCGTGCAAGCGGCAGCAAATCTTCTTCTGTTCCTCCGGTTCCATGCAACAGTAGCAATGTCTTCCCTTTGGAACCCGGTTTGTAAATATGCTCCATGAATATCCCCATCCCCTATGTATCTTAGACTTATATCAATCGCTTACCGGCAATCCGACCTTTTTCATTAGGCTGATCATCGTTTTCAACTCATCCTCGGAAAATTCGCTAAAAACCTTTTTTATCGCTTCTTCATGTTGCGGAAACGCTTTGGCCATGAACGATTTCCCTTCTTCCGTAATATGCGCATATGTTACCCGGCGGTCAGTTTTGCATGCTTTTCGTTCCACGAACCCTTTTGATTCGAGTTTATCCACTACATATGTGATGCTGCTGCTTGCGAGCAGGATTTTCTTGCCGATATGCTGAATCGGCTGTTCGCCTTTATGATAGAGCAGTTCAAGCACCGCAAACTCTGTTGGGTTGACGCCGTACTGCTCCATGTCCTTTTTTACTTTTTCCTGCAGTACTTGGGATGATCGTAAAAAAACGACCAATGCTTTTAAGTGCAGCTTGCTTTCCATGTACGCCCATCCTTTTTACTCGATAATATCTCGAAACCATTTATTTCGAATATGAGATAAACATATCAAACGAAAAATGGCTATGTCAATGAATCCGAACTTGCCGTGCTCCATTCCAGAAAATACATTCCTGATGCATATTTCCGGTTTACCTGCACATAGTAATCGTGAAAACACGCAAGGAGGAATTCGGATGCCGAACCTGAATCAATTGGAATTGCAAAACCTTCGCCATATGATTGGCGGACACGGGACAATTGCCAACAAGCTCGATGATTATGCACAGCAATGTACAGACCCAGCGATTGTGGCTTTGTTGCAGAAAGATGCCCAGGATGCTAGGAACACGAAACAGACTCTCATGAGTTTTCTTAATTAGGAGGAATTCATATGCAGGAAAAAGACATGGTCAGCGATTATCTTTCGGAGTTGAACGCAAGCCTGACAAGCTATGCGTCCATCATAGCCCAGACGGAAAATCCTCAGCTGCGCTCAACGATCCAACAGATTAGGAGCCAGGATGAGGCCCGGCAATATGCTTTGTTCAACATCGCAAAACAAAAAGGCTATTACATACCGGCTCAGCCGGCTACACCGCAGGAGATCTCGACAGTGAAAAATGAATTGTCACAAGGCTAAAAGCGGGCCAGAAATGGCTCGCTTCCTTTTACGGATTATTATCTGACTATTCCGCATTCTATTCATTAAGGTTTTCGTATTGATTTTTTCTTCCATCTATTCTATTCTTATAAAGTATATTAATAGAATAAACCTCATCAATTTTCAGATGAGGTAGAGGTTGCGGTTCTTAAGAGTACATAAACGGAGAGACAGAGACTCGCTGATGTTTATGGAAAGGAAAAACCGCCGAAGCGCTATAGTGTTTCTGGCTATAGAGAGCTGGGGCTGCATCGAATAGGTGCAGAACTGTCATAGCGATTTGCTATGGAGAACTATCACAGGAAAACTGGTGAGTTGTTATATGTCTTAATAGCACACCAACAAATATATGGTGTGTTTTTATTTTTTTCAATTACAATCACCCTTCTTGACGTTCATCGCTTCTTCTATTTAATACACAGAAAAAAAGCACAGCAGAAGGAGATTACTATGAATCAAACACAAAAAATTGGCTTCTGGGTACTGACATCATTGGTAGTCGGGAATATGGTCGGCTCAGGGATTTTCATGTTGCCGGGAACACTTGCGGAAGTGGCGAGCCCTGGAGGAGTCATTCTGGCATGGCTATTTACCGGACTGGGTGTATTATTTGTAACATTGGTCTTTGGAAACTTAGGGAAAAGAAAACCAGGGCTGCAGGGCGGTCCGCAGATTTATGCAAAAGAGCTCTTCAGAAAAGGCTCAAAAGC
>CAKQBC010000515.1 GCA_934215995.1 uncultured Bacillus sp.
ATAAACGTCCTGTTCACCTCATGAGCGGACGAGCCGGGCAAGCAACGAAGAATGCGAGCGTTTGTCAACAGTCTGAAGCCCTTTTTTTAGAAAGGGCTTCATCCGCTCATCCAAAATCAAAATAATTCCGTTTCAAAAGCTTCGGCTTATTCATCAACTCTGTATATGATAAGCTGTTCTCCATGTTTTTGGTGCTGATGATGAACAGCTGGTTCTCGATTTCCTTGACCGTCTCCTCTGCCTGGTATATAGCGCCGCATTGCCTGCAGTCAAATGAAGGGACCAATGTGATCGCTATGGCCTTTGTTCCATCCGGCAGCTCCCAGTAGACGGTTTCCTCGGTTGGCAATGGCCCAGGCTCATCGCACCAATGGCATGTTTCCATCTTATCTTTCCTCCTTCACCGGCCGGGCCGCTTTCTTTTGCTCCGCCTGGAATTTCTTCTCCTTCAGCAGATCCCGTTTATCCCGTTTATCCTTCAAGGAAGCATGCTCCGGGTCGGTTTCATATTGCTTCCGTTTATCGAGCCGCGGCAAGTGATTCGGCACAAGGTTCAGCCGTTCATCATGCAAGAGGCCGGAAATGCCCGTTTCTTTTTGCTCTTCCATCCCATAGACGCCACGGAAGTATTCATCCGCAAGTCCCGGCGTATACGATTCAGGCTCAGGATACGTCGTGATGACGCCTTCGAAATTTCGCAACACTGTCTTTTGCGGAGACTGCGACAGGATATAATTCGGCTGCAAGGCGATTTTCCCGCCTCCCCCTGGGGCATCGACCACGAATGTAGGTACGGCATAGCCGCTCGTGTGCCCTCGCAGCCCTTCAATAATTTCTAGCCCTTTGGAAATCGGCGCCCGGAAATGGCCGATTCCTTCCGAAAGATCGCATTGATAAATATAATACGGACGAACCCTGATCATGACCAAATCATGCATCAGCTTTTTCATGATTTGGACGCTGTCATTGATTCCAGCGAGGATGACCGATTGATTTCCGACGGGAACACCGGCGTTCACAAGCATTTCACAAGCTCTCTTCGACTCTTCCGTAATTTCAATGCTTGTATTGAAATGGGTATTCAGCCAGACAGGATGGTATTTCTTCAGGATATTACAGAGATTCTCCGTGATGCGCTGCGGAAATACCACAGGCGCACGCGTGCCGATCCGGATTATTTCCACATGGGGGATCTCCCGCAGGTTCTTCAGAATATATTCCAGGATTGTATCGTTGATCAGCAGCCCATCCCCTCCGGACAAAAGAACATCCCGAATCTCAGGTGTGCTGCGGATGTAAGCGATCGCATCATCAATCTGCTTCTTCGGCACACCCATGCCGATTTGTCCGGAAAATCTCCGCCGCGTACAATAACGGCAATACATCGAGCATTGATTCGTCACCAGGAAGAGCACCCTGTCCGGATACCGGTGCGTCAGGCCGGGAACAGGGGAATCCTCATCCTCCTCGAGCGGGTCCTCCATATCATATTTGGTCTTATGGATCTCTTTTCCGATCGGGACCGACTGCATCCGGATCGGACAACGGGGGTCGTCCGGGTTCATCAGCCATGCATAATAAGGGGTTATATTCAAAGGAATCGTTTTCGTCGATATAAACACACCTTCTTCTTCCTCGGGTGTCAGGTTAATCACTTGTTTCAGCTCATCGAGAGTACGGATTGTGTGGGTCAATTGCCACAGCCAGTCGTTCCACTGTTCATCCGTTACATCTTTCCATAGTTCAATATCTTTCCAATGCCGTGCCGGCTTAAATACCTTCATTATAAAAAACCTCCCTGCCGCTTTGTCATATACTTATGCAAGCGGCATGCCAATTGTCTATGGAGAGAGGGTTTTTTCAAGCGGGGCTGCCGGAAATTCATGCTTTTTTATTTTATATTGCAGTGTCTGGCGAGGGACCTGCAGAATTTCAGCTGCTTTCAGGACGTTGCCGCC
>CAKQBC010000516.1 GCA_934215995.1 uncultured Bacillus sp.
TTCCTGACAGGCGATATATTCAACCTGTTCGTATTTTTTGAAGTAATGCTGATGGCCTCCTATGTGCTGCTTGTTCTTGGAGGGACAAAAATCCAGTTAAGGGAAACAAGCAAGTACATACTGGTGAATCTAGTATCTTCGGCACTTTTCGTCATAGCTGTCGCCTATCTGTATTCAGTTGTCGGCACGCTGAACATGGCCCATATCTCCCAAAGGGTGGCTGAAGCGGGCCAGCCTGGCATCCTGACTGTCATTGCGGTGCTGTTCCTGATCGTGTTCGGTTTGAAAGGAGCTGTGTTCCCGCTCTTCTTCTGGCTTCCACGTTCATACTACGCGGCTCCTGCACCAGTGCTTGCACTCTTCGGGGCCCTGTTGACGAAAGTGGGGGTATATTCGATCTTCAGAACATACACGCTCATTTTCGTTCATGATGTAGCGTACACACATGCATTGCTTGGAGCGGTCGGCCTATTGACGATCATCATCGGGACGATTGGCGCCATTGCATACTCTGATGTGAAAAAGATCATCATTTACAATATCATCATTGCGGTCGGTGTCATCGTTTTCGGAATTTCACTCCATAATGAAACAGGGACGTCCGGCGCTTTGCTGTATCTCGTACATGACATGATCATTAAGGCAGCATTATTCCTGCTTGCCGGCATTATGATCAAAATCGCAGGCACGAGTGACCTGCGGAAAATGGGCGGATTGATCAAGGACCATGCCGTTCTGGGCTGGACATTCTTCGCGGCAGCAATCTCGCTGGCCGGCATTCCGCCTTTCAGCGGCTTCTCCGGAAAACTGCTGATCCTACAGGGCTCTGTTGAAGCCGGTGCTTACTTTGGCGCGTTTATCGTATTGGCATCCAGCCTGCTTGTTTTATATTCTATTATGAAAATCTTCATAAACGGTTTCTGGGGATCTCCTGTATCAGGCATCAATGCTTCAGGACAATCCTATAAAACAATGCTTGGGCCGGCTATGCTCCTTGTTGCTGTATCTCTCGCATTCGGTCTTGCACTGGAAGGAGTCCTTCCATTTATATCCCAGGCGACAGAAACACTATTGAATCCGGATCTATATATAGATGCGATTATAAAGGAGTAATGCAAATGGCTGTACAAATATTATTGAATGTTTTCCTTGCCTTCATATGGATGTTTCTCGGCCATTCATATAACCCGGTTTCTTTTGTGGTCGGATATCTGCTGGGGCTGCTTCTCATTTTCGCTTTCAGGAGATCATTCAGCCATCGCTTTTATCTTGTAAGGGTATGGGCCGTCATCAAGCTGATCGGCATCTTTATTTATGAGCTTCTGATGTCCAATATAGCTGTCCTGAAAGTGGTGCTTAAGCCAAAGCTTGATATGAAACCCGGCATATTCGCACTTGAGACGGAACTGAAAAGGCCATGGGAAATCACACTGCTGGCTAATCTGATTACCTTGACTCCGGGAACGCTTGTTATAGATGTCTCTTTGGACAATAAAACGCTGTATATTCACTCCATGGATATCGGCGACGTCAAGGAAGATATTAAAGCCATCAAGAACACGTTTGAAAAATCGATCATGGAGGTGAGCCGCTGATGTTTGAAGGCATTATCGCAGCTGCGCTATTATGTATCTCCATATCGATGCTTGGCTTGATCTATCGTGTGGTGAAAGGCCCTTCCGTACCGGATAGGGTGATTGCACTGGACGCCCTCGGCGTCAACCTGATCGGTGTCATAGCCCTTGTTTCGATTCTGCTGGACACATATGCCTTTCTTGAAGTAATTCTGCTTCTCGGCATCCTGGCATTCATCGGCACAGTGGCCATGGCCAAATACTTGGAAAAGGGAGAGATCATCGAAAATGATCGAAATAGGTAAAGTAATCGTCGCCATCCTTGTCATCATTGGTGCGTTCCTGAGTCTTGTCGCATCATTCGGTGTTATCAGGCTTCC
>CAKQBC010000517.1 GCA_934215995.1 uncultured Bacillus sp.
CCTATACCAGCTGGATGAAGTGGTATGGGTCCCTGGCACTCGCGGTTTTAGCAGAAGCTCCACTGAGGAGCAGCAGCTGCCGCTGTTTCTTTCAGCATGGTTCCATTTCTGGCGAAGTCTGTGTGCCAGGAAAGGGCTTTTTCCAGTACGTGCGGAGTCTGTCCCCCTCTTGTGAGGGCTTCCCGGTAATATTCGCGAAGCTGGTCGCGGTACAGCGGGTGTGCGCAATTCTCGATGATCAGTTCGACCCGCTGCCTTGGAGCCAGCCCTCGCAGGTCTGCATAGCCTTGTTCTGTCACAATGACATCGACATCATGCTCGGTGTGGTCGACATGGGAAACGAATGGGACGATGCTTGAAATCTTGCCGTCTTTGGCAATTGATTTTGTCACGAAGATCGCCAGGCGTGCATTTCTGGCAAAATCACCGGATCCGCCGATGCCGTTCATCATTTTCGTTCCAAGGACATGGGTGGAGTTCACGTTTCCATAGATATCAAGCTCCAAGGCTGTATTGATCGAAATCAAGCCGAGGCGGCGGATGATTTCAGGATGGTTGGATATCTCCTGCGGACGCATGATTAAACGGTCCCTGTACCGGTCAAAGTTCGTGAAAACCTGTTTCATTTTTTCATCTGATAGAGTGATAGAACAGCAGGAAGCAAAGTCCACTTTTCCGGCATCCATCAAATCAAATACCGCATCCTGCAGTACTTCTGAATAGACTTCCAGATTCTCAAACTCAGAGTCGAGCATTCCATGAAGCACGGCATTCGCTACGGACCCAATACCCGACTGCAGCGGTGCCAGGCTATTTGTCAGCCTGCCTGCTTCAATTTCCCCGCGGAGAAATTGAAGCAGATGCTGTGCCATGATGGCGGTTTCTTCATCCGGCGGCACGATCGTCGACGGAGAGTCCTGCTGATTCGTGAATACGATACCCCTCACCTTATCCAAATCCACTTTAATTCCCGGAGCGCCGATCCGGTCGTCGGCTTTCGTCAGCGGAATTGGATTCCGTTCCCCCTGCCTGCCAGGTTCATATAAATCATGCAGGCCTTCCAGCTGCGTGGATTGGGCAAGATTGATTTCGATGATGATATGTCTGGCATTTTCAGCGAAAGATAGCGAGTTTCCTATTGAAGTAGACGGAATGATCAGCCCATCCTCCGCAATAGAAACCGCTTCCAAAATAGCGAAATCAATAGGATCCATGACCTTCGCGCGCACAAGCTCTGCCGTGTGGGACAAATGCTGATCGATAAATAAGAAATCCCCCTGGTTAATTCCTTTTCTCATGGTCGGATCGGCCTGAAATGGCAGCCTTTTTCCCAAAATCCCTGCTTCCGCAAAAAGCTTATCCACATCAGATCCCAAAGAAGCCCCAGTATACACATTCACTTTAAAACTCTCATGCCTGGCACGGTCAGCCAGCGCAAATGGTACCGCTTTCACATCGCCCGCCCGTGTAAAGCCGCTTAGCCCCAGAGTCATGCCATCCTGAATCCAGGATGCTGCTTCTTCAGGTGTAACTACCCGGTCATGCAGGCGGCTGTCGCGAATCCGATCTAAATTTTTCTCCATGTTGCTCATCCCCTTTGCCATGATATATATAATCATTTTACCCGGATAAAGAGGGAGCCAGGACTTTTCCGATAACCTTACGGAAAATTCGGATAAAACAGCAAATTACAAAGCTGAAACAGAAAGAATTTTCTAAAAACCGAGCAATTTGCGGAAATAGCTGGAGTAAGACTGGCTGACAGGCACCCGGTCCCCATTTTTCATGACGAGGAGAAAGGTGGAATGCGTGTCAGGAAAGATTTCCCTGATATGATTAACATTTACAATGAAGGAGCGGTGACAGCGGATAAAACTGTCCTTCGGCAGCGAATACTCAAAATCCTGAAGCGAGTATTTATGGGTGCCTGAATGGCCGCCAGTATGTACAT
>CAKQBC010000518.1 GCA_934215995.1 uncultured Bacillus sp.
GCTTTTTGGTTTACATGGACTCCTGAATTGACCCAATCGAGCTTATGCAGGCTCATTTCCAGCTGATTCACGATCAGGGGCTCGTCCATATATGCTTCGAGAAGCTTCATTTGATGCTGATTCATATTGGAAACACCGAAATGAAGCACCTTGCCGGACCTTTTGAGCGCTAAAAATGCTTCCGATACGGCTTCCGGCTCCAGTAAAGGGTCGGGACGATGCAGCAACAGGATATCCAACCGGTCTGTTCCAAGCCTTTGCAGGATTTGGTCAACAGATGCCAGGATATGATTTTTGGAAAAATCATAACGCCCTGGAACTGAATCTTCGGCAAATCGGATTCCGCATTTGCTTTGCAGCACAATCCGGTCGCGAAGGCTCGGTTTGCTGCGGAGTACTTGCCCGAATACTTTCTCGGCCTTTCCTCTCGTATAAATATCGGCATGGTCAAAGAATGTTATCCCTGCTTCCAAAGCAGCATCAAGGGCCCGTTCGGCTTCAAGGACATGTTCATCCGTGATCGGGCTAGAATCCCAGGCACCTCCGAATCCCATGCAGCCAAGGGCAAGCCGGCTGTCGGATATGTTGCGTCTTTCAAGCGGCATCATATTCATAATAAAGCCTCATTTCTTATAAGTTATATAGATATAATTTAATTCTGATAGTTGATTTGCTTTTTGTCAAATGGTTGACGGGGAAGCGAAAAGGCCAGTGCATAATTACATGCACTGGCCTTTATCAGTTTATACTGAATGTTACTTACTTTTCGAGGGAGGAAGGGTTTTCTCGGATTTTGTTATTGGACAATGTCAATGTTTCCTTTGGACAGCCTGATGGTTACATCAGAGATGTTTGCAATTCCATTATCATGCGTAACCACGATGACACATTTATTGTTTTTATGGGCCATGTCCTGGAATAGCTGTACGATTTCCTTTGCGGTCGTTTCATCAAGATTTCCTGTAGGTTCATCAGCTACGATCAGATCCGATTCGCAGGCGAGTGCCCGCGCGATCGATACACGCTGCTGCTGTCCCCCGCTTAATGTCAACACTTTCTGCCCGCTTTGCTTCTCGGTGATGCCGACTTTCTTCAGCATGTCGAGAGCAAATGCTTTTTTGTCCTTTTGTTTGCTGCCGGTGATTTCCATGGCTGTCAGCACATTTTGCAGGGCGGTCATATAGGGAAGAAGATTGTAGGCCTGGAAAACAATTGACACATATTTGTTCCTGAAACGTGTCAGCCCGATTTTTTTGATGTCTGTTCCTTCATATAGGATTTTTCCTTCTTTAGGGACATCCAAAGCACTTGCAAGTGCAAGAAATGTTGTTTTTCCTGAACCTGATGGCCCTACGATTGTATAGAATTTCCCTTTGTTGAATTCTGCATTTACTTTTTTTAAAATATCATGCTTTGTATTTTCATGGGTATACCAGTAGCTGATTTCTTCAAATCGCAATAATGCTTCCATTTATAGCACTCCTTATTAATCTTGTCGTGAAAGGATCGTTTTCGGCTGCAGCCTTAAAACGGACAGGGAAGGGATCAATGCCGCCACGAAACCGATCAGAATGCCGATTACGGATAGCAGCCCTAAATTGCCGGCTGTCACTTGTACATCCAGGTCGCTTGCCGTGCTTGTGCCAGATGCGTTGCCTTGTTGCTGCATTCCGCCATTCATTCCGGGTCCCCGGTCACCCATATCCATGGAGGCAGGGCCGTTGAATGATTGTGGAGCGGACTGTGCTGATTCTGTTTGCTGTTCCAGCAGCTGATCGCCTATCTTATCGGCCACCAGGTTCCCGCAGACTGCGGCTATGCCGATGGATAGGACGGCCACTATCAGGATTTCCGTTACAAACTGGCCGACCAGCTTCCAGCGTTTTTCGCCCAATGCAAGCAATACGCCCATTTCATACTTGCGTTCACGGATGGACATCATAACGA
>CAKQBC010000519.1 GCA_934215995.1 uncultured Bacillus sp.
AGTAGTGTAAATGTCATCGAAGAAAATATTGTTTTCTACATATGGTACACCGATTTCTTTTGCCAGTTTGCCGACGACGCTTTTGCCGGTTGTTTTGCTGTCAAGATAAAATAATCCGTGTTCTTTGCATACTTTAAGGACAATTCTCATGACCCGCTCATTTTCAGTGGCTCTTGAACCCATATGGTGATTCATCCCGACCGCATTCGGAACTTCCTTAATGGCACTCTCTACCCTGCTGCGGATTTCTTCATCAGTTAAATCTGTTGTGATTGCCCCCGGACCAAGCCAGCTCCTCTTTCCTCTTTTCGGCTCCATTGGCATATGAACAATCACTTCATGTCCATTTTCACTTGCCAGTTCTGCATCTTCTTTTGTCGTTGGCATGAAAGGCATGATGGCAACCGTTAAGGTCACCGGAAGCTCCATCATTTCTGCTGTTCCCTTCATGTTGTTTCCCAGATCGTCAATGACAATCGCCAATTCAGGTTTTAGCGGGGCAGCACTTATGGAATTCCCTATACTTGCGAATGAAAAAATCAATAAAAATATGCTGATGAATATTTTCATTTTCCATCCTCCTTTGGGCTAGCATTCCCTGAATCTTTAAAACAGTTCCAATGCAAAAACTGCCAGGAATTGATCCTGGCAGCACTTTATTTTTTATGCATTTTAAATTCAAGGAAAAGCTCGTTATAATAAGCAAGCATTCTTTTTCCCAGGTTCTCATAAACCTCCAGCCGAGCTGTCATTTCTTCATCCGGATAGAATCGTTCATCTGAGATTGTTTCTTCGTCCATATATTTCAGCGCTTCTTTATTCGGCGTTGAATATCCAACGTATTCTGTATTTTGTGCCGCATTTTCCGGGTCAAGGATGAAATTCATAAACTGGTGGGCTGCTTCCGGGTTTTTGGCAGTCTTAGGGATGACCATATTATCAAACCAAAGATTGGAGCCTTCTTCCGGAAGTACATATTCCAGATTATCCTTCTCCCACATGAGTTCCTGTGCCGTGCCGGACCATACCACCCCAATGCCGGCTTCATCATTTTCCATCAGCATTCTGATTTCATCACCGACAATGGCTTTAATGTTAGGAGTAAGACTATCGAGCTTTTCTTTAGCTTCGACCAAATGGTCTCTATTTTTGTCATTCAGCGAATAATGGAGACTGTTGAGACCCATGCCCATTACTTCCCTTGCCCCATCTATCAGCAGGATCTGGTTCTTTAATTCAGGGTCCCATAAATCATTCCAGCTTGTGAGTTTTTTATCTCCTAAAATATCGGTGTTATAAAGAATTCCGACAGTACCCCAGAAATAGGGAATTGAATATTCATTCCCGGGATCAAAAGGCAGGTCCATAAAACGCTGATCGATATATTTCAGGTTCGGAATTTTTGAATGATCAACCGGCAAAAGCAGGTCTTCCTCTTTCATTTTTTCAATCGCATATTCAGATGGAACAGCAATATCATAAGCTGTGCCGCCCTGTTCAATTTTCGTCATCATCGCTTCATTGGAATCGAATGTCTCATAGATGACTTTTATGCCTGTTTCCTGTTCGAACTTGTCCACCAAGTCTGCATCTATATAATCGCCCCAGTTAAAAATGGTCAAAGTATTTCCGCTTGTGTAGCCCTGGGAGGAATTCAGCCCTGAAACGATGTACAACAAGGCAAATGAAACAATTAATACGGCGGCGAGCGCCTGAACAAGCTTCTTCATTGCCTTACCCCCATTCCATTCGGCTTATCATTTCGTTTCGTAATAAAGTAATAGCCTATTACCAGAATGATTGTAAACAGGAAAAGCAAAGCAGATAAGGCATTAATATTTAAAGAAACTCCCCGTCTTGCCAGTGAATAAATCTCAACAGACAAAGTGGTAAAGCCGTTGCCTGTAACAAAGAAAGTTACCGCAAAATCATCCAGGGAATACGTCA
>CAKQBC010000520.1 GCA_934215995.1 uncultured Bacillus sp.
GTATATTATCTTGCTGTAACTTATTCTGTAACAACTGAATAACCTGCATGAAATATGGGTCTGTTAAATCAGGAACAACCACACCGATGATATTGGATTTTTGTTCTTTCAAGCCTTTGGCCAACTGGTTTGGTATATAATTCAGCTTTTCGGCTGCCTCCAGGACCTGTTTAGCAATATCACTGCTGACATTCCCTTTTCCATTCAATACTCTTGAAACAGTTGCAATAGAAAATTTACTCAAACGGGCCACATCTTTAATGGTTGGTTTTTTCATTAATAAACAGCCTTTCTCTATATACGCTGGCTTTTATTTTACAATAATTAAATTAGATTGAAAAGACACTGATGGTACAAAATGTTATTTATTTACTGTAATAAAGACTATATAGGAGCTTTCAGTGAATTTTCCCGCCTATATTTATTAACAGATTAGATTAAGTTGATGGAACAAACTGCAGCAAAAATTGGAATAGAGATTAGAGGTTGCCAAAAATCTGATTCCGCAAACGGTTTTTGGTTATGCTGTAATGCTTATGACCACTAAGAAAACGCCGCAAACATGTGCCATGAAGTGGGATCTTACAGTCAGTTAATGCGGGAAAAAATGGTTCTTTTTCAAGTGTTGGGGTAGAGTTTTTGCTCTGCCCCTTATCCTAATGAATTGCCGATATTTTTATATTGATGATGGAGGAGGATTCTCGCACGAAATCGGTTGAAATTTCGATAGCCAAATCCATTTCGTTTCATGACCTTCGTCAAATTGTTTAACCCCTCCACAAACCCATTCGAGTAATTGAACTCGAAACGATTTAAGATCTCTCTTTCCCAATTCTGATAGGTTTGGACAGTCTTCCTTATTTCAGGAATGCCACTCCCCTCTTCCTTCATGTAGAACTGACGAAGTTCTTTCCGAGTCTCCACAATCCCTTTCCTTCCGTTCCTTTTCGCCTCATAAAACCATTCATAAAAGGCTTCCTTGAGCTCATAGGCTTTCTGGAGTTCAGGGGAAAAGCTAAAGTATCGCTGAAGAAGCCATTGGTCTTTCTCCGTTAATTTGTGTGCAGCCTTATGAAAGATATAGCGGGCTTTCTTACACTTCTTTCGGTCATATTCATGCCATCTCGCCTGTTCCCTCACGCGCACCCGATCCAACGCCCAGTTCATATACCGCACAAAGTGGAAGCTGTCCGCAACGATGATCGGGCGATCCAGTGCCTGTTGAACTGCCGCTTTAAAGGTCTGGCTCATGTCCATGACAACCACCTTCACCTTCGCACTGTTGGCGCAAATAGTCCTTAATGGTGTCCTTCCGACGGTTCGGAAGGATATCAATGGGCTCGCGTGTTTTGGCATCAGCGATGATAAGCTGGAACTTTTCCTTACCCGTATTCCCCTTAAATTCATCAATGGCAATCACTTCCGGCAAGGCTGCCGGCCCCTTCATGGAAGCCGGGACAATAGCGTCAAACCGCCGGATGATGGTACTGACTGATGTGTGATATTGAGCTGCGATTTCTGTGAAGGTCTTTGCTTTAACGGCCCGTATTTGGACTTGTTGGTTCCACTCTTTTGAAAAGCGTTGATACCGGTCGACAAAGGGATTTTCTTCGGCAAACCTTTTTCCGCAGGTACAGGCATACCGGCGTTTACGGTACTGAAGAACCGTTGGTCGTTCCGCCATTTTCAGATGTCGAACAGACTGGATTCGATAATCATGAACCTTCTCCGTTTCCTCTCCGCATCTTGGACAGATATGCGGTATAAGAGGCTTCTCCATCGTTATTTCAAAAACACCATTAGCCTTTACCTCAGACTTTGTCACCCTCACATCTTCTAAACCAGGCAATGTTATGTTAAAATTCAAGAGCACACATCTCCTTTTCGACTTGTTTCTGGACAATTCAAGTATAAGAAAAGTTGAGCATGTGTGCTCTTTTTT
>CAKQBC010000521.1 GCA_934215995.1 uncultured Bacillus sp.
TTCATAACGTAAATGACCATCTGATCTTCCACCCGTTGAGCCAGATTGATGCTTTCAGGATTTGCATCATCGGTCAGCCCGCCTGCCTTCTTTACGATGTCCTCAATTCTGTCGCCTTCCGCGGCAATGTACACTCCTTCATGGGATACCGCACCTTTTATATCCACCTTTATGACTGTATCTTCTATAACCTCCGGCTCTTTTTGCACCTCCACTTCTTCTTCCGCCACAGCGAACTCGTTTATATATTCATCTTCTTTTCCGGATTCATAAAACAGGAAAACGGCGGCGGCTACAGCAAGAACAGCAACTGCCGCCACTCCCATAAGCAGTCTTTTCGGGTCTATCCACTTATTCATGTCGACACATCCTTCCAAAATGAGCTTCTTTGTGTGGGTATTTATAAATAGATTAGGGGCTGAAAAAAACGGAATGAACGCAGGGTCAAGCAGAACTTCAGAGGGGATACTGTCACCGGGTAAAAAGCAGGGTAAGGCAGATAAAATACCAGAAGGAGAATGGATGATGGAAAAGGCGGATGGGCATATTACTGTAATGGGGCATGCATGAAGGTTTTTTCGGGTCTTTCACATTACATATTCGGCATATGATTCCGGTTTCCTTGTACAATAAAAAAATATTTTCATCATAAAAACCCCTCCGCATAAGCGAAAGGGTTAACTGAATATAGCTATATAATTTAGGCAAACCAGGGCTTGCCCTCTAATGGAATAAGTAATCACCGATCAATATAAGTATGTTTACGGCTTGACTGCCAGAAAAACAATTCTCTCTGAATCATGTTCCGGCTCTTTGTCCTCAAGGTCAGCAAGCACTCCCTTGCATATAAAACCGGCCTTCTTCAGCCAATCAAGATACGTATCGACCGGGTATGTCCTTTGATAATGGTCCTCTTCGAAACGCTCATACAGTCCTGTATTTTCATCCTTCACAAAAAATGAAAGCTCATGTTCGGCACTGTAAGGCTCTTCCCCTTCGTACGAATTCCATATATAGGAGACTTCTTCATACGGATCGGCGAACGTGCCTCCATGGAATACTTCAGTCATTTTGAAGATGGAGTGAACATCGAACATGAACAAGCCCCCAGATTTAAGGTGTTTGTATACGCTTCTGAATGTCTCCTCGACTTCTTCTTCCGTCTCAAGATAGTTTAAAGAATCGCAGAATATCACAACCGCATCATATTCCGCGGCGAGATCAAGCTCGGCCATATTTTGATGGAAAAGCGGAATAGCCACTTGTTTCTCAGCCGCTTTTTCAGCGGCGATCAACAGCATCTCCTCGGACAGGTCGACACCTGTGACATCATATCCTTTTTCAGCCAGCCGGATCGAGAATTCTCCCGTTCCGCAGCCGACATCCAGCACTTTCCGCCCTTCAATATCGAACTGTTCCATTTTGGCCAGGAACAGTTCAATCCATTTATCGTACGGGACATTTTCCATCAGAATGTCATATACATAGGCGAACCGTCCATAACTCATTGCTGAAGCTCTTTTTCAATCGGGTATAATGTTGCATCTCCCCATAGGCGCTCAAGGTTGTAATAACCTCTTTCATCGCGGTGGAAAACATGCGCCACTACATCCCCAAGGTCTACAAGAACCCATTTGGCATCATCGAAGCCTTCCAGATGCTTGACCGTATACCCTTTCTCTTCAGCTTTCTCTTTCATTTCGCGTGCAATCGCCTGGACCTGTTTATCGGAATTACCGTGGCAAACAAGGAAATAATCCGTGATTAGGGAAATCCCCTTCATATCCAGTACAACGATGTCCTCTGCCCTTTTATCATCAGCAGCTTTCGCCACAGTAACCAACAATTCTTTTTCTTTCAACAAACTCATTCCTCCAATTTGTTTTTGTTTATGCAATCATTATATGCATGGAACGTATCCGGATAGATACT
>CAKQBC010000522.1 GCA_934215995.1 uncultured Bacillus sp.
TTTTCTACCTTCTCGATCAGGCATTCTGTCGCTTCCATGCCTAACTGGAATATATTGATATCCACGGAAGTGAGAGGCGGACGGGAATGCTCTGACAAGGAATGATTGTTGAAGGAAACAATCGACATATCATCCGGTACACGGTAATTCAATGTTTCCAGATGGCTGATCATTTGATATGCAATCAAATCATCCTGTGTGACAAATGCTGTCGGCGGCTGTTCGAGCTGCATCATTCTCTCGATGATTTCCAGCCCCTCTTCCTTAATCGACCTTCCGCTCACAATATAATCTTCATGCAGGCTTATGCCCGCTTCCTCAAGTGCTTCCGTGAATCCCTTGAAACGGTCTACCGTGACCATGAAATCCATATTGCCGCCGATGAAGCCGATTCTTCTGTGGCCAAGCTTGACCAGATGGTTAGTCACCTCCCATGATATGTGCACATTATCATTATCAACATATGTTATTTGCTGCTCTTTTTTATTTGGCCTCCCAACAACCGTGAATGGGATGTTCGCATTTGCCAGATATGTAATCAGCTTATCATTTTTACGGGAATATAATAGGAGTATCCCATCGACACGCTTGCCGTGTACCATTGCCTTCACTTCTTCGAGGATGGATTCCTCGGTTGCGCTGGTCGATAAATACAATCCATATTTATGCTGGTTCGCACTCGTTGAAATGCCGCGGAGCACTTCCGGGAAAAATGGATTTTGAAACGAATCGAATGCCGAATTCGGCATAACGATCCCGATTGCCTGTGTATTCCTGCCTGCCAGGCTTTGTGCCTGGAAGTTCGGATGATATCCCAAACGCTCCATCACTTCCCTTACACGGGCCTTCGTTTCCTGGCTGATGCTCGGGCTATCCTTTATGACCCGGGAAACGGTGCTGGGTGCCACTTTTGCTTCCCTCGCAACATCTTTTATAGTGACGTCCATATCTTCCTCCTGCCTTGTGCTCAAGTATTGTTTATCTTTCCGGCAAAATGCCGGCCATACCGGGGCAAGGGAACCTTTATTCCCGGCTGACCTTGCCTGATATGATTTTAATGAAAATGATAAATGGAAGCTTCATAAGGGGCGAGTATCTGCTTGCCCGCAGACGGGTCGTTCGTAAGCAGCAATTCTCCCTCTGTCCTGGCCTTTATAAGCTCTGTATCGGTCAATTCTAACGGATGTTCCGTAAAATTGCAGATCACATATAATGTCTCATTTGCACTGCTCCGTTTGTATGCAAAGATGCGCTCATCTTCCGGAAGCAAAAGCGAGAAGTCTCCTTCTGTAACGATAGCCAAGCTTCTCCTTAGCTCGGTAAGCTTCCTGTAATGGTGGTATATCGATTCTTCATCGGCAACCGCCTGTTCAGCATTGATTTTATCTTTGGCCGGATTCACAGAAATCCAAGGTTCCCCCGTGGTGAAACCTGCCTGTTCACTGCTGTCCCATTGCATCGGTGTCCTGGCATTATCCCTGCTTTTGCTGTAAATGGCTGACATGATCCGTTCATGGCTCCAGCCGATTTCGGTTTTATCCTTATACATATTAAGCGTCTCAATATCCCGGTAGCCGTCTATGTCCTCGAAACGGACATTCGTCATCCCGATTTCCTCACCCTGGTAAATATAAGGAGTGCCTTGCATCATGTGAAGGCAGCTGGCAAGCATTTTCGCAGATTTCACCCGGTATTCCCCGGTGTCCTTCCCGAGCCTCGACACGACGCGGGGCTGGTCGTGGTTGTTCCAATATAGGCTATTCCAGCCTGTCCCATGCAGCGCTGTCTGCCACTTCGACAAAACCGTTTTCAGATCGGAAAGCCGCAACTCCTTCACATCCCATTTATCCCCTTCGCTTCCGTCAAGGTCCATATGCTCAAATGTGAATACCATATTCAATTCATTGTTTTTCGGGTTGGTGTAACGC
>CAKQBC010000523.1 GCA_934215995.1 uncultured Bacillus sp.
GGTGACTGCTGTATGATACGCAGGGTCAATGTAATCAGGGCCGCATTTAAAGCCCTGTACGGTTAACCCGCGCTTCATCAGGGCACGCATAATGCCGATGGTGAAGGTTGTTTTTCCGACACCGCTTCCTGTTCCGGCCAGAACAAATCGATTCATCCTCTTCCCTCCTCAAAATTGACGCGTGCAATGCTTATGGTCACATTTCCGCTTTTCTTTTTCTCCAGCAGCAATTCCTTCGCATTCGCATACCTCATGGACGCCGGTTCACTGACCCCATACGCGCCTGTATATTTGAAGACGGTGTCCGACGGATTCTGCATCGGAATCTCATTCAGCTCTTCAGGTGTGTATGTAACAAACGGCCAGTTATATTTAGATGTTAATTCAAGCAGGCCAGCCTCGTTTTTCTTTAGATTAATAGACGCAACGGCTTTCACACTTTTCTTGCTCAACTTCGTTTCTGCCAATGTTTCATCAATGACTTGTTCAATCTCAGCCATTGATGTTCCGCGATTGCAGCCTATGCCGAGAACAATTGATTTTGGACGGTACAGGACCCCGTTTTCAAGCAGCACCTCTTCATGCGGTTCCATAAGGCGATCTGTAATAAGCAGTGCGGCTTGCGGCTTTGCCTTGATGGCTTCCTCTATTGATGGATAAATCTTTAGATTTTCCGGCAGTTCCCGATCATACGTCCACCAGTTCTTCTCCCCGGTTTCCTGCACGATCGCCACATGTTCTTCATTGACAACCGATGCACTGACAGGTGTTAATTTTTCTTCGCTATCCCACACCCACCCAAATTGGGCTCCAAATAAATCGACGGGAATTGTTTTTTGAACATCTGATGCGGTGGTCACAACGGGCGCCGCCCCAATCGCATGGGCAAATTCATGTGTTAATGCATTGGCACCGCCAATATGACCGGATAAAACGCTGATGACATACTGGCCTTTATCATCAACCACCAGCACGGCAGGGTCTTTCTTTTTATCGATCAGAAGCGGGGCAATCATGCGGACGACAGCACCAAGGGAAATGATGCAGATAATCCCTTTATACTGCTGGAATAATGCGGGCAATAATAGGCGGACCGTGCCATCAAATAACTGAATTTGCCGTACTTCTTCATCGCCCTGTTCGAATTTTTTCATATAATAAAGGTCTGCATACGGGAATTTTTCCGTATAGCTTCTTGCATGCGCCACCCCATGCTTTGTAATGGCAACAAGGGCATAGGGCTTGCGCTTTTCGATTACGGGCATTTCACCTTCGCGCAACCTAATCATTCGCGATCACACCTTTGCGGAAGCCATGTGTGAATGTTTTGTCATATAGCTTCGAGCGGTATTCTTTTTCATGGATATGCGGGTCCAATGCCCAGCCTGCCAGAATCATCGCATGCTTGCGGATGCCGTTGACACGCATCGCTTCGTCCAGCTCAGACAGTGTGGTGCGGACAATTTTCTGATCCGGCCATGAAGCACGCTGCACAACCGCAACAGGTGTATTTTCTGCCCATCCGGCTGCCTGCAGTTCTTTTGTAATTTTCTTTGTTAACGTTGCACTTAGAAACATCGCGATTGTACAGTGATGGCTGGCCAATGCCTGTAATTTTTCACGCTCCGGCACTGGTGTCCGCCCTTCAGCCCTTGTTAATATAAGCGTTTGCGTTAAATCCGGAATGGTCAGCTCTGCCCCTACTGCGGCTGCGGAGGCAAAAACAGAACTGACGCCTGGTACAACTTCACAGCTGATATCGTGCTGTTTCAATAGTGCCACTTGCTCCATCGTTGCCCCGTACATGGCCGGGTCGCCTGTATGCAGACGTACAACCGTTTTACCAGCATTGACTCGTTCAGCAATGCAATCCACCATTTCTTCAAGATGCATCCCGGCAGTGCGGATAATCTCTGCCGACTCCTTGG
>CAKQBC010000524.1 GCA_934215995.1 uncultured Bacillus sp.
TCCCGCAACGGTATATAAATCTATATCGATTTGCTTGCCGGAAGAATCTTTCACTGCAAACGAATAGCCCGATTTTGCCGAACTCCGTCGCGACCGGTTCCATAAGGCGATCCCCCGCCGCAATTGAAGATGATTCTTTACTGGAAAAAGCATCATATAAATGCGTCTTCCGGTAGCTTTGCAGCAATTCCCCATCCCTTCCGATCAACACAATCGTATTGTGGGCACGATTGCCCTCCGCCGTTTCATACACACCGCATACACAGTAGATTCCATTCTCCTTTGCATATGATTTCAGCCCGCTTACGAATGGGCCATCCAATGGCTCTGCCACCTCATGGGGCATTGAATCATTCAAAGGTTTCGTCAAAGACATATACATCTCAGGCAGAATGATGAAGTCCGCCCCTTGCTGTTTCGCTTCTTCTATATACCGCTTCGCCTTATGCAGATTGGCCTGTTTGTCGCTGCTTGAAATGAGCTGTGCAATCGCCACTTTCATAATTGAATGCCCCCTTAAATAGTTCTCCTGCCACAAGCATATAAGAGAAAGCGACCGGATGAAAGAAAAAAGTTATGGGCATCCCGTATATGATAACTTTATGAACCCCATTGTTTTCATCGTACAATTCATTTACGATAGAGATGCAAGTACTCAATGAGGAGCCGATTCATCTTGGAAACAATTACGGAAGAACAAATGGCGAAGTGGAAATTCGTATTGCTGAAGTATAAATTCGCCTTGGATGAAGTGAACACGAAACTTAAAATATTAAATGAAGAATTTCAGGTACTGCATGACCATAATCCGATCGAACATCTCAAATCCCGGATCAAAACGCCGAAGAGCATCCTCGAAAAAATGGAGAGAAAAGGCCTTGAATTCACATATGAAAATGCCGAAGCCCATATAAAGGATATCGCAGGCATCCGCATCATCTGCTCATTCGTGACGGATATCTATAAAATCTATGAAATGATCAAAAAACAGGATGATATACATGTCATTCAAGTGAAAGACTATATCGCAAACCCGAAGCCGAACGGCTATGAAAGCTTTCACCTGCTGATCAGCATTCCGATCTTCCTTACCGACAGGACAATCAGGGTGCCGGTTGAATTGCAGATCCGGACCATTGCGATGGATTTCTGGGCAAGCCTCGAACATAAGATTTACTATAAGTTCGACAAGGATGTTCCTAATGAGCTGACGGCAGAGCTGAAAGAGGCTGCAACGGCGATTCATGAACTGGACTATAAAATGAACAATATCAAAGAAAAAATGGAACTCTTCAAATTGGAGGAGTTCAGACTGTAGGCTGAAGGCCTGCAAGGGTTAAGATTCCTTTGCAGGCTTTTCGTTTTAATTAAGGGAAAACAAACCTTCCGGGCAACTAAAAAGGGACCATCCCCTGTTTAAATCATGGATAGTCCCTCAGAACCGTATCGATCATTTGTTCCCTGACTTCATCAGGCCACTTAATTTGCTTGCAGCACAGCACGTACAATTTATTCCGTTCGAACCGAACCAAATAAAGAGGAACCGCTTTCTGCTCACAAACCGCCGCACAGCAATATTTCTGAAGCTCAATATTCAGGTTGAACACAAATGGTATGGTATAAATGATTTTATGCTGATTGACCAGGAACAAATCAAAACCGAAAATGTTCTGGTGCTTTTGGATATTGGATACAATGAATTTCGCATTCAATAAACGAAGGGGATTCATATCATCAATCTGAAGGATTATTTCAATTTCCCCTTGGGAATTCGGCCTGTACAGGCAGAACCTTCCGCGAAGCAGATATTCATAAAGCAGATCATGCTTATCGTAATCCAATTTCCTGTTGCACCAATCCGGGCAAAACGGCTCTTCCTCAGTAAACAGCTTTCTTGAGCTTACATTAAGGGCATTGAATGTA
>CAKQBC010000525.1 GCA_934215995.1 uncultured Bacillus sp.
GCCTGTACTGATTTGCAACGAGAAGAGGCAGCCGATTGCGGGCAGCGCGGATCCGGATGAAGTGTTCACTTTGTGGAAACAGGTGGAAGAGAAGTCAGCCACCCATGAATCTAATCATCCGAGGCATGCTGAGATCAAGAAAGTGGAAAGCGGAAATGTGGAACTGATCCATCTGAACATCCAATCTGATGCCGGCCGTAAAGGTGATTTTTTTATTCTTTCCGAGTCGGGAAACAGGATGAAGGAACAGGAAATGATGATTGCAGAGCAAGCTGTGGTCGCAGCTGCTTTATGGTTCACGCGAAACAGTGCGGTGATTGAGGCCGAAAGCAGGATGCAAAATGAATTCTTGCTGGGGTTGGCAAAAGGGGAAACAATGTCTGAAGAGCATGTGGCTTCACATGCAGAGTTCTTTAAATACAACCTTGATCTTCCGTATCTCTGCATCATCGGCTTTCCGGAAGACCTTAAAGACTCCATCGATCACGATGCGGCACCTGATGAATCGAGAAGGACGAAGTTGGATAGGGTCGCCATCTATATCAAAGAAGGAATGCTGTATGCAGGAGAGAATGTGCAGCGACAGGTTTTGTTCGCATATGAGGCTGATCAAGTGATTGTATTTGTGGAGGCATCCAGCAGTCCTGCACCAGATGCAGTCAATCAGTTCCTGGATCTGGTGGAAAGAAGGTTCAGCCACTTATTGCCCGGTGTGACGTTTTCTTGGGGAATCGGAATGAACAAGGATGGTGTCCGTAATTTTTCCGGCAGCTTTCAAAAAGCGACAGCTGCTTTGGAAATGGGCAGAACCCAAAGAGGCATTGGGAAGCGGACCTATTTTGATGAGACACAAATGAACAGGCTGATGCTGAACCTGGCCGGCAATGAGGAAGTCAAAGATATCACGATCTCCACTGTGTCGCCCTTAGTTGAGTATGATGAAAAAAGAGAGATGGATCTGATCAAGACGTTCATCACGTACAACAACAACAACGGGAATGTCAGCCAGACAGCCAGGGAGCTGAATCTTCACCGTCAATCGCTTCTTTACCGGTTACGCAAGATCGAGTCACTGACCAAGCTATCACTTGTCAATCCTGATGATTTGTTTTTATTGAACTTCAGTATTAGGGTCTGGTCGACCGGTGTAATTAAAATGAAAACAGGACATCTAACTCATAAATGGGACCGGAATGATTAATCTCCGGTTCCATTTTTCTTATGAAAAGTGTATGAACGGCTCAAAAAGGATTTCATACAAAGTTGCAGATGAATTATAAATTTTTAGAATTTATAATCATCCTTACAAGATCGGTTGATCAAAAGCTGAAAGGCTTCTTTGTTTCAGCGGACAGAATTCAATGAATGATCAAAAGGAGGAACGCAGATGTTGCCTTTCGGATTAACAGAGTACAAGGCCCGGTTGGAGAAGACAAAGGAGAGTATGTCGGACCAAGGAATTGATGTGCTGCTGATTACAAATCCTGCAAACATGAATTATCTTTCAGGCTATGACGGGTGGTCCTTTTATGTTGACCAAATGCTGATTGTGATCAGCGATGAAGACCAGCCGATCTGGATCGGCAGGAAAATGGACGCCAAAGCAGCCGAGGCAACGACATGGCTTTATAAAGACAACATCATCCCTTATCCGGAAGATCATATTCAAAACGATTTAAAGCACCCGATGGATTTCATCGCCAAGATCCTGACTCAAATCGGCCAATCCAAACGGAAGATCGGTGTCGAGATGGGTTCCTATTACTTCTCAGCGTTGGCTTACGAAAAACTAAAGAGCAATTTGCCGAATG
This sequence comes from uncultured Bacillus sp., assembly GCA_934215995.1. Classification (GTDB taxonomy): domain Bacteria; phylum Bacillota; class Bacilli; order Bacillales; family DSM-1321; genus Bacillus_AD. The sequence continues at coordinate 1,812 of CAKQBC010000525.1, forward strand.
CCCAATTCTCTGATGCGACGCTTCTTGTGAATTATGTCCGGCTCATTAAATCGGAGAAGGAAATCGAATATATGAAAAGAGCGGCCCGCATTGCGGGAATCGGCATGCAGG
>CAKQBC010000526.1 GCA_934215995.1 uncultured Bacillus sp.
GTTCAACGGATGCCGGAATCGCTCTAGGCACGGCCATTGCAGCAGCCGAGTCATTCGGGCTCGGCACAGTGGCAATAGGCGGCATACGACGCAACCTGGAGGAGACCATTAAGGAATTGAACCTTCCTCCTTACGTTTTCCCGGTGTCAGGCCTTTGCATCGGCCATCCAGCCAGCGATCCCGGACTGAAGCCGCGATTGCCGAAAGACGCCGTATTCCATAAAGATGTGTATAATCATGATCTTTTGCCTGCCATAACGGAATATAACGGCGTGTATGCTGACTATGTGCATGAACGCTCCAGCGGCCGGCAATCCGCCAATTGGACAGAGGGAATTGCGAACTTCTATAGCCGTGAATATTATCAGGGTGTTGAGGATGCCCTTAAAAAACAACAATTCCTTAAAGAAAAAGGCAAATAACCATATTAGAGCCATTCATTAAAGCTGATTAAGATTTTGCGCAAAAGCATGATACATTCCGTTTCTTTGATATACTAACGGTGTAATCCCTTACACTTGCATGTACATAAAAAGGAGTGGAATCACATGGGTATACTAAGCGGCAATCCGCAAAATGAACCTTTGCATTACGGCGAAGTCTTCGGTCTGTATACACAGCTATCCGTCGCAAAGGCAGCCTTGGATGGCTATCAAGTTTATTTCAACCATACCGGGGACACAGATTTTGAAGGACTTCATCAAAGATGTCATCAATAATTCAATCAAGCCGTCCATAAAAGAAATCGAGGATATTCTTGTGGCGAATGATGTGGTTGTTCCCCCAACCCCAGCAGAACGGCCGGAAGTGGATATAGAGCAGATTCCTGTCGGGGCAAGACTACAGGATGCCCAGGTAGCATATGCCATCGCACGCGATTTCGCTAATGGCATTACAGCAATGGGGCCTTAATCAGCCAATGCCTCAGGGAGGATATTGCCCTCATGCTTACACAACAAAATGCCAAAGCGCTGAAAAATGGAGCCAAATTGCTCCAGATCATGAAAGAAAAAGGCTGGCTCGTACCTCCGCCGCTGCACATGGAAACGAAAAACAAAGAGTAGGCAAAATAACTCCTCCCGAATGCGGGAGGAGTTTTTCACCTTGATACATCGTATACCCTGCTATCGGTCAATTGTTCTATAAACGAATGAGACCGGTCGCAGATCATGTCCTTATCATGATCCATCGTCGCTACATGGTAAGAATTCGGGAGATCATGCACATATTTAAACGATGAACGTATCTGTTCCATAATATAATCCGTATTTTCCGGAGGGACGACGTGGTCGACAGCGGATCTGAACCCCAGTACAGGGCATGTAACCCTGTTCAGCAATCCTTTTGTTTCGCCCATCAGTTTCTGAAGCTCCCTAATCGAAGCGACAGGAACTTTCGGGTATGCGATTTCGACTACGTTTTTTGCTTTTATGTCCGGGTTTCCCTCATCGATATACCTGGGTGCTGCCCCACTCTTCAGAAAATCCCAAGATGGAATAGTAAGGGCCGGATTAATAAGAATGATCCCTTTCAACTTCTCCCTTTTTTCCGCGGCGAGCCTGAGTGCAAGTGTGCCGCCCATCGATTGCCCCATCACAATAATGGATTCGCACTTTTCAGCCAGGCTTACATATGCCTGCTCCAATGAGCGATGCCAATCATGGTAACTGCAACTTTCCAAGTCTTTATAATGCGTGCCGTGTCCCTCCAGCCTTGGCGCCAGGACGGTGTACCCCTTTTCTGCAAGCTGGTTCCCCACATAGCCAACACTTTGAGGTGTACCAATAAACCCATGTGACAGCAGGATTCCCGTGTCGTTCCCTTCTATATAAAAAGCTTCCGCTCCTTCGATTACTTTGTACATGGCGTCCATCTCCCTTCAGTTCCGTATGGTTATTTTCTGTCTTTTAATCATAACATT
>CAKQBC010000527.1 GCA_934215995.1 uncultured Bacillus sp.
CCGTCTCTTTGCGGCTGTTTCCCTTTCGTCAGGGTGTTCACAATAAACTGGGCTTTTCCGCTTCTGATTACATCAATCAGCGTCATTCCTTCCGAACCTATTTTCCCTACTGTTTCAGCCGGGATTCCATTCGAATGCAGCAGATTTGCTGTGCCGCTTGTAGCAATTAGCCGGTAGCCGATATTATGGAAACGTTTCGCCAGCTGCAGCGCTTCTTCCTTATCCTTATCTGCAATTGTCAGCAACACAGATCCATGTTCCTTAATAGTCATACCGGATGCCACCAGGCCTTTATACAGGGCTTTTTCCAGCGTCATGTCTTTCCCCATGACCTCTCCCGTGGACTTCATTTCCGGCCCAAGCGTAATATCGACTCTCCGTAATTTCGCGAAGGAGAATACAGGGACCTTCACATAGACGCCTTTCTTCTCTTCCACAAGCCCGGTTTCATATCCTTGGCTACGCAGTGATTGTCCAAGGATCACTTTGGTCGCCGCGTTCGCCATCGGCACGTTGGTAATTTTGCTTAAGAAAGGAACGGTCCTGGAGGAGCGAGGGTTCACTTCGATTACGAAAAGCTCCCCTTCAGAAATGACATACTGGATGTTCAGCAGCCCGATAATGTTAAGCCCCTTTGCCAATCTTTCGGTATAATCAACAATTTGCCTTTTCATATGCTCTGTCATATTTTGCGGCGGATACACGGCAATCGAATCCCCGCTGTGTACGCCGGCACGCTCGATATGCTCCATGATACCCGGGATCACGACTGTTTCCCCATCGGAAATGGCATCCACTTCGATTTCTTTTCCAGTCAGGTAGCGATCGATCAATACCGGATGTTCCGGATTCACCTTCACGGCGTTTTGCATGTATTGCAGAAGCTCTTCCCTCTGGTAGACGATTTCCATCGCCCTGCCGCCAAGGACATAAGATGGCCTTACCAGGACAGGATAACCGATATCCTCGGCGATTTTCACAGCCTCTTCCACTGAAAACGCGGTTTTCCCTTTCGGCTGCGGAATTTGCATGACTGATAGCGCATGCTCGAATTTATCGCGGTTTTCCGCGGTGTCCAATGCTTCAAGAGATGTACCGAGGATTTTCACGCCGCGCTCAACAAGGCCTGCCGCCAGATTGATCGCCGTCTGCCCGCCGAATTGTACGATTACGCCTTCCGGTTTCTCAAGCTCGACGATGTGCATGACATCTTCAATCGTCAAAGGTTCGAAATACAGTTTATCCGAGATGCTGAAATCCGTGGATACCGTTTCAGGATTGTTATTGATAATGATTGCCTCATAGCCCGCTTCCTTAATGGCCCAGACAGAATGGACTGTAGCATAGTCAAACTCGACCCCCTGGCCGATTCGGATCGGTCCGGAACCGAGTACAATAACACTTTTCCTTTCTGTTACAATGCTTTCATTTTCATCTTCATATGTCCCGTAAAAATAAGGTGTCTCCGACTCGAATTCTGCAGCGCATGTATCCACCATTTTATAAACAGGGCTGATGGAATTGTTAATCCGCCATTCATACACATCTTTTTCATCGGCATTCCACAATGCAGCAATTGTTTTATCGGCGAATCCATGTTTTTTCGCATACAGGCAAGCCGCTGTGTCAAAGCGATTTTCGGCCAACGTCCGTTCGATTGAAATGATATGTTCAAATTTTTTCAGGAAGAACCGGTCGATCTGGCTCCATTCGTGGATTATGTCAACAGATACACCGTTGCGGAGAGCTTCGCCGATGATTCCGCTGCCCGAACCGCCGAAAACCTGACCGCCTATGTGCGGCAGGGTGGCACGCTGGTCACCGGCTATATGAGCGGCATGGCCGACGGCAACGATACGATCTATACCGGCGGCTATCCCGGCCCGCTGCGGGAGGTGTGCGGCCTGTGGC
>CAKQBC010000528.1 GCA_934215995.1 uncultured Bacillus sp.
GGTCCTGATACTCGAAACTGCATCTTGCAGATCAGCGGCGATTTCAGTGATTTTTCCGTAAGGCTCCATGATGCCCAGCAGCCGTTTCAGCAGATGGACGGTTTGATTATTTAAACTCAGCTCTTCTGTCCAGGGAAGAGCTTTTTTGTTTTTCGGTGTGTAAGTGGTGTAGAGCAGATAAAGCAGAATCTCCCCCAGATCGTAGTAATCCTGAAGCCTGAGCTGTTCGATGCTGTTATGTTTTCCGCATTGGTTGGCCGGCTTTACAGCCTCGTTTTCACAGACTGAAAGCCCAAAATCGATCAGATAAAGATCGCCATGGCTGATTAAAATGTTCGGGATCCGCAGGTCCTGATGATAGATCCCCTTCCCATGAAGATATTCGACGATTTTAAGAAGACGGTATAGGATCTGCAAGGACGCTTCCTCATCGAACGATTGTTGCCCGGAAAAAATCTGCTCTTCCAGGTTATCTGCTTCAATAAACGTCATCGCATAAAAAAGGTGCTGGTCATCATCCGAGAAATTGTCAATGAACACCGGCAAATTCGGGTGATTCAGCTTTTTCATGATCTCCATTTCCTTCTTAAACATCGCGATTTCTTTTTTGCTGTGCCTCTTGCTCGGCCGCAGCTGCTTTACAACCGTCTTTTCTTTGGTATGCAGATCGATGCAAAGATAAATGATGCCGTAACTGCCTGCTCCGATCACGTCAGACACTTGATATCGCTCTTGCAGCACTGTATCTTCCCGGATCGGCCAGTCCACAAAAAACTGGCGGATTTTCCGTGTGACGCGCAGAATGTCCATATTGGTTGTTTAAACCCCTTCTTTAACTTCTATCTTAAAGGTGAATGTACCATCCACGGCTTCCCATGACCATAACGGTGTTCTGACAGAAGGCATCAATAATTATAAAGTCGGACTTGCATGAAATTCGTGTAAAATGGTGTTGGGAAGGTAGTTGGGCCAACACAGAAAACCTTCATACATAACCATGGAAAGCGGGGCATTCATATGCGTTTAGAAACAAAAGCCATCCACGCCGGACGTTCGATTGATCCATCAACAAGTGCGGTCACCATGCCGATCCATCTCTCTTCAACATACGAACGGGCGGGAGACGGATCTTATCCGAATGAATATATCTACAGCCGGATTGATAACCCGAATCGCAGGGCTTTGGAAGACTGCCTCACATCGCTCGAAGAGGGATTCGATACTGTCACGTTCGGATCCGGAATGGCGGCGATTTCTTCCCTGATTGAATCATTGCCTGCCGATAAACCACGACGCGTGGTGATGCCCGATGATATGTACCATGGCATCCGTTCCCTCCTTACAGATACGGATATCGGAACCAACTACGATGCCGTGTTTGTAGACATGACCGATCTCACCAAAGTGGAGGAAGCCATCAATGCGGCACCAACCGGGCTCGTCTGTATGGAGTCCCCTTCCAATCCACAGCTGAAAGTGACTGATATCCAGGCAGTGGCAAAGCTGGCCAGCGATGCCGGTGCATATTCTGTTGTCGATAATACATGGGCAACCCCGGTTCTTCAGAAACCTCTCAGCCTCGGTGCGGATTTTTCATTACACTCAGTGACCAAGTATATCGGCGGGCACAGCGATCTGCTCCTCGGGGCTGTCATCGCAAAAACAGATAGCCCGATGCTTGCCAGATTAAAGGCTGCCCAACAGGCAAAAGGGGCCGTTCCTTCCCCATTCGACTGCTGGCTTGCCCTGCGTGGCGTTCAAACACTTCCCCTGCGCATGGCGACCCACTGTTCAAACGCTTCGGCAATTGCGGATTTCCTGAAACAGCATCCGAATGTGGAAGCCGTCCATTATCCCGGACTCCCCGAACATCCGGGCCACCAGGTAGCGGCAAATCAGATGAGCTC
>CAKQBC010000529.1 GCA_934215995.1 uncultured Bacillus sp.
GACGGCTATAGATAAATTGCTGTTCACCATGTAGCATTCTTCTGTAATCCAACCCTAAATCCAAAGCATCCTGTTCATCTTCCGGCGTAACCGCAACCGGAAATGTCAGCGGTGCAATGATTCCTTTGTAAGGTGTGTTCTTGGCATATTCCTCGTCCGTATACAGCGGGTTCGTATCGCCAATCGCCTGCGCAAATTGTCTAATATGACGCTGCTCCACCTTGAAGGTAAAGGGTTTACCGGTTTTACCAATTAAATGTCCAAGCTCCATCGCTTTATCCTCCAATCAATTCTTTTTTATTACTCTCTTCAGCCACTACTAGCATGGCATCTGCGGCCTTGATGCCGTTTTCGTAAACAATCAGCGGATTTATATCCAATTCGTTGATCTTATCTTTATAATCAAGCATTAACCGGGAAACTTTTAGGAGCACATCGATAATCGCTTCTTTATCTGCAGCGGCCTGGCCTCTTGCCCCATCCAAAATGGCTTTTGCCAGCAGTTCATCCAATAGTACCCCGGCATCCCTTCTGTTTAAAGGGGCAACCTTGAAGGCAATATCTTTGAATACCTCGACAAAAATGCCTCCTAAACCGGCCATAATAACCGGACCGAATACTTCATCATTTTTGGCGCCGATAATCACTTCTGTCCCCTGTGGCAGCATTTCCTGTACGGAAACACCATTTAATACAGCTGCTGGATTGTAGTTCTTTGCATTTCTCAAAATTTCGTGGAATGCTTCCTTCACTTCATCTTCGGACGAAATATTCAGGCGAATCGCATCTGCCTCTGTTTTGTGAGGAATGTGCTGCGAATCGATTTTCATGACAACCGGAAACCCGATCTGCAATGCTCGATCGATTGCTTCTTCCTCTGAATTCGCTACATAGCGTTTTGTTGTTGGAATGCCGTATCTCGCTAATACTTCACTTGCTTCAGACTCACTTAAAGTAGCACCAGGTGTTAACAAATCATCGACATTCTCAAATTCAGAAAATTCTTCTGTGACATCTGTTTGAACGGAATTTGCAAGTTGACTGTATTCTACTAATTGAGCTAATGCACGTACCGGATTTAATGCGCCTGATACGACCGCTATTCCATTTTCGATTAGTATAGGCGTCGTTTTCGGGTATGTGAAATCGCCTAATGGGAACGGGAAAAACCCGATAAATTTTTCACTGTTTTTCGCGACCTTCATAAACTCTTTAAAATGAGCATTGTGCTCATCCCAACTATGCGGAAACTCCGTAAGAATGATGTTGTCTACTTCCGGACTGTTCACGAGCACTTTTAAGGTATGCAGGAAAAATTCCGGATTTGCGAAAGAAGCTGCGGCAGTCAAGTCGATCGGGTTCGTAACACTCGCATAATCCGGTAAAGACTTGCGCATTTCAGCCATCGTTTCATCTGAAAGACCGACAATATTCAAGCCATATGATTCACAACGGTCCGCTTCATTAATGCCCCGCCCCCCGGAGCTCGTAATGATCGCCGTATTTTTCCCCTTTGGCAGCCGGTTCGGATCAAACAATTTTGAAAAAGCAATGACATCCTCCGAATCCTCTGCCCGAATAATGCCGTGCTGCCTGAAGAACGCATCATAAATTTTATCGGTTCCAGCAAGTGCACCCGTGTGAGAGGCAGCTGCTCTGCTCCCCGCATCACTGCGCCCTGTTTTCATCAGGACAATCGGCTTTTTCTTTGCCAACGCCCTGCGAGCTGCCAGTTTAAGCTTTTCAGGGTTTTTCGCCCCTTCGATATAGCCGCTAATCACTTCGATTTCATCATCATCCACCATGTATTCGATATAATCTTCCAATGTTGTGTCCATTTCATTGCCGCTGCTGATAAAATAATTGAAATTGATCCCATGCTGGGCTTCAGCCATATAAGTCAAAA
>CAKQBC010000530.1 GCA_934215995.1 uncultured Bacillus sp.
CTTCATATCAGGGCCACCTCACAGGGGAATAGGGAGGGGACCCTCTCTCTATTCCGATATTTTTTGCCGGGAAGTCTCCTTGTCTTTTTCAAAAAACAGAATTAATGCCGGAAGCAGCATCCCTCTAACAAGGAAGGTGTCAATCAATATTCCCATGGCAACGATGAATCCAAAAACGAATAAGTCCGCTATCGGCATGGTCATCAGGGCCGCAAATGTAGCAGCCAGAATGAGGCCAGCCGAAGAGATGACGCCTCCGGTATTCCGAATGGCAATTTCAAGAGCGTCCTTGACTCTATGTGTCTTCCTTTCCTCGATAAACCTTGAAACAAGAATGATGTTATAGTCTATCCCCAATGCTACAAGGAAAATGAATGAATAGACAGGAACACGGGAACTGATGGATTCAAAGCCGAATAATACATCAACAAGGAATATCCCCAGTCCTAAAGCTGAGACAAATGAGAGCAGAATGGTTGCCATCATGTAGATCGGCATCTTTATAGATTTCGTAAGCGCAAATAACAGCGCAAGAATCAGAACCGTCTCAAGCAGAACAATTTTTATTATATCACCGTTGTTGATATCCTGTTCGTCCACTATTTTCGCAGTGACCCCGCTGTAGTAAGATTCAGCTTCCACACCGGCTTCTTTCAGCAGCTCCGGTGTGTCGTCACGCAAATTTTCCATAAAGGTTATGGCTTCAGTCGAATAGGGATTAATGGATAAAGCGACACTCATTTTAGCAGCCTTGCCGTCTTCTGAAAGGGCTGACAGGCGGACAGAAGCAATTTCATCAAATCCCTGCAGCTTCTCAGTTATCGCACTGGCATCTGTTTCATCCAATTTTTGATCACTGACAATCAGAAGTGTCGAAGGAGCCAGTTCTCCTTTGTCAAATCTGGATTCCACTATTTCATAGCCGACACGGGATGGCAGGTCATCCGGGAATTTTTTTACCATATCAAATTCATAATCAAGGTTAAAGATATTAAGCGCTGTGATGATCATGAAAATGCCGACAATCCCGCCAGAGAGGCCGGGCTTGTTCACCACGAACCTGGCAAGAGGACCCCAGACTTTATGTTTAACTTCCGTTTCCGTTCCATATTGAGGAACTTTCGGCCAAAAAGCCTTACGCCCGAACAGGGTGAATAAAGCAGGAACCAGCGTTACGGACGCGAGCATGATAAAAAACATGGCTGTTCCAAAAATAGGGGCAAAGTTCTGATAATCCCGGAAATCCGCGAAGAACAGAACCAGCATGGCAGCAAGAACGGTTCCGCCTGCAAAGAAAACAGGCTCGCCTGTTGCGCGCATCGCATGCTTCATCGCTATATATTTGTTTTCGTAATGGTTGAGCTCCTCCCGATAACGGGAGAAAACAAATAATGAATAATCAATGACAGCAGCAAACAGCAAAATACTCATGATCGAGGTTGTCTGGTTATTGACCTCAAGTCCGCCAGCGCCCATCAAAGCTATACTCTGGTTTACGACCTGGTAGACAATCGCCGTTGCCAGAAGCGGTATGACTGCAAGCAATGGTGAGCGGTAAATCGCTATAAGCAAAACAAGAATGATAAGAACGGTGGCAATCAGGAGAACAAAGTCCGCCTGTTCAAAAAGCTTGACCGTATCTCCGGCAATGCCCGCTGGGCCTGTAATATAAAAAGCAGTACTTTCAAGATCCTTAGCAATTTTATTTCCGACTTCTGAAGCATGGTCGTTGATCTCGGCATACTGGTCATTGCCAAGTCCGTTTTCAAGCTCCATTGGCACAATCATCGTGGACTTGTCTTCAGAAATGAAGGAACCTAAGGCTTGAGGGGGAAGCTTGCTGATATCGATAATCGTCTTGATTCCATCGATGTCTTCAAGCATGATCCCTTCTAATATC
>CAKQBC010000531.1 GCA_934215995.1 uncultured Bacillus sp.
AAGCTGGCCAGCCATCTGCTTCGCAGAATCAACTTGAACTGATGGCGGGCAACCGTTTTGATCATCGGTCCCAGCCCCAATCAACTTCGCTTAAGTCCGAATATGCCAACAGCTTGCCTTTCCCCTCTTTTGCTATATACTGTTCGGCCTGCTCCTCTGTGGAAAAAGATACAACGCCATAAGACATCGGTGTCCAAATTTCCTGATCATAGACAAAATGAGCTGTTTCAATTTCCACCCAATCTCCGCTATCCAAGTCGCGGACATATTGCTTGCCGATCTCATCCTGGCTGATTCGCTCATCCTTTTCTATGTATTGGATCATGCAGCCAAGATCATCAAATTTAAATACATCCCCCTCTGTACTGAATAACTCTGTGGCGTGCCGTTCTGACGCAATGCTCATATTGCAGACCTCGCATATATCCACATCCGGATTGATGTCGACCGGTTCATATGTCTGTTCGCCCGAACAAGCTGACAGCACTGCCAGAAGCAGGAACATGAATATTCTTTTTCTCATGCTTTTCTCCTCCCAATTAAAATCAGCATTAATGAAAACCAGATGAATGTGACAGCCAGAAACAGCAGGCCGGCATTCCGCTCCGCCTCCTCAGCTTCCCCATTGCCTAAGTCGGCCGGTTCGACGATTGGATTTTCGTCATATACAACGGCTTCCCCTATGGACGGGAACAGAGTTTCCGCCTTGGCCCAAAGCTGGATGGCCGGGCTTTCGAAAAACAGCTGCCAATACGGCTCCTTCTCGAGCAGCTGATCATACAGGGAACCGGCTTTATACCATTCCTCCCCTATTCCGTCGCCAGTCACATCAATGCTGCTGTAATCGTCCCAATAGTTTCCGACGGAACCGTTATCGAGCTTCATTTCACTCCCTGCTATTTTGGATTGCAATACGTTGCCAATAAAATTGTTCTCCGTAAAAACATTGTTTTCATTCGCACCTATGAACTCCAGGCCGGTCTGGTTTCCGGATATGTTGTTATTCAAAATATCCGTATCTGTTGTTTTCTCAAGCGACAGGCCTGTAGAGTTCCGCCTGATTTCATTATCCTTTATCGTAAGGCGATCACTGTCATATACAATGATCCCGTAACCCCGGACATTGTATTGGTCCGTAACCGTGTTGCCGGCAATGGCCACATTGCCCGAATCCATAATCATCAGACCTGTAATATTTCCTGTAAGCGCATTGCCGGATGCCTCAATGTCCTCAGAAAACATGAAATGAAAGCCGTACCTGGAATTCCTCGCTTCGTTATCCCGGACTTTGATCGAGCGGGTTTCGTCCAAATAGACACCATCCTGGACACCGACAAGTTCGTTCCCTTCAATCCTATGCCCTGAGCCTTTCCTGATATATATGGCGCTTCCCCTCTCGGAAAAATGAAGGCTATAGCTGGTTATCCGGTTATCCCCAATGACATGCCCCGTTCCTTCTTCCGCATATATTCCGTTCAGGACATTAAGGAAGGTATTGCCCCGGATGGCATGTCCGCTTCCTCCCTTCAGATAGATGCCGCTTTCCGTCTTGCCCATACCGCCTGATTGGATCGTCAGTCCCTCAATCGTCACATTATCGGCATCCACCAGAATGACATTGCCTTCTTTTCCTCCATCAATCACTGCCTTCTCTTCGCTTTTAATAGTGAGCGGCTTCGTAACCTGAATCGGCCCCTCATATGTTCCCTCCGAAAGAGTGATGACGGCTCCTTCATCCGCCCCGTCAATCACAGCCTGCAATCCGTCTTCTGGGGAGGCGGAAACCGTCTCGGCATATACAGGCTTGCTGATGAATAAAAATGCGCTGCAGAGGACAAATGCAATAGCTATGGCCGAAACCTTTTCCGCAACAAACAATCTGTTCATCATTCATCACC
>CAKQBC010000532.1 GCA_934215995.1 uncultured Bacillus sp.
GCCGCAGACTGTTGACAAACGCTCGCATTCTACGTTGCTTGCCCGGCTCGTCCGCTCATGAACCTCATGTTCTATTCGCGTCTTCGCCGGTCTAGCGCGCCTCGACTGCCAAACGTTTTCAATCAGTCTGATGTGCAATTTCAAAGAAAAATGCTCTAAATTGAATTTGTCTACACACTGAGGCTTTTATCATAAAAAGCCGAATTGCATTGCATAGCAGAGTAAATCGCAGCGTAATCCGTTGCGATTTTTTTTAGTATCTAAACATCGCTTTTTCACACATGTTTTACATGCTTTATAAAGAAAACGACCAGACAAAATCCGGTCGTTTTTAATGTCGTTTTCCTGCTGAATTTCCCTTTCAAAAAACCCCTGTTATTTTATCAGCCTGTCTTTCTTCTGTTATGCCAGGGGCCTGTCAAGCTTATACAAGCTCCGGTACCGTTCGTTTGAAGAAAGCAGGGAAGTGTGCGGTCCGTCCATTTGAATCTGGCCATCCTCAAGGAACAGGATACGGTCCATCACTTCCGCACCGGCAAGATGGTGGGTGATCCAAATGATCGTTCTTCCGTCCAGTGCCTTGAAAATGGTTTCAAGCAAGGAATGCTCAGTAATCGCATCCAGGCCGACTGTCGGCTCATCAAGGATGACAACAGGGTTGTTCTGCAGGAGGATGCGGGCAAGGGCGATCCTTTGCCTTTCGCCGCCGGAAAAGCGTGCGCCCAGTTCATGCATTTTTGTCTCATACCCATCCGGAAGGGATGCGATGTAATCATGCATTTCCACCAGTTTGGCAGCCTCATAGACGTCCCGGTCGGTCGCTTTCGGGTTACCGAGCCGGATATTGTTCATCACAGTCGTATTGAACAGGTAAGGCTTCTGGTTAAGCACCGAGATGATTGTTTCCACATTGCCGCCGATGTCCCCGATAGGCTTGTCTCCGATTGTAATATGTCCGGAATCAGGAACAATGGCACCAAGAATCAACTTTGCGACCGTCGATTTTCCAGTGCCGCTTTTTCCGAGCAGGGCAACTTTTTCCCCGGCTTTGACCGATAATGAAACATCTTTCACTATTGGCCGTCCTTCTGCCTCGTAAGAGAAGGAGACGTGACTGAATTCGATCGGCAATGCCGTTTTAGTATGCAATTCTTCCATGTGCATGTCAGAGACTGATATGTCTGCATGCTCTTCTTTCTCGAAAGCATTAAGGCGCTTAAGGGAACTTCCGTAGCCCGGAATCAGGCTGGCAGCATCCGAAAGCGGGGCGAATGCATCGATCAAGGGGAAAATAACAAGGCCAAAAGCGGCAATCCAAACGTGTCCGATCAGGCCGGAATCGGCACGAAGGCCGACCCAGCAAATCATCGAAATGATGATTAAAGATACAATCACATGGAACAGAAGGTTGCGCCTTCTTGAAAAAGCTGCGATTTCAGCCTCAATGGCATCTGTTTTCTTTTCACTTGCTTCGTACCGGCTGATGAAATCTTCCTGCCTGTTGCTGAACATCCAATCGCCGGCTCCCATGACTGCATCAGCCAAGTCTCTGTACAAAGAGTTGCGGGCATCTTTCAGGCGTGCATGATGGGCCCTTGTCACCAGCACGGAAATGAGAGGGAACAAGACAGTCAGCACAATCAAGAACAGAAGCATCAATAAAGCGTATGGGATTGAGAACCAGCCAAGCGCCATTACGATCAGCACCGATAATAGAACGCCGATCAATCCCGGGAAAATCGTTTTAATATAAACATCCTGCAGATGCTCTAAATCATCTGCGAGCATGCCAAGCAGGTCTCCGGTCCGGTATCGGGATTTCATATGGAGAGCATGGGGCTCGATCGCTTTAAACAAACGGACCCTCATGGTCGATAGGATTTTCAGCACTATATTG
>CAKQBC010000533.1 GCA_934215995.1 uncultured Bacillus sp.
ATTCAGAAGTGGCAATGCTTGTCGATGGTGTAACAAAACTGGGGAAAATTAAATATAAATCACAGGAAGAGCAGCAGGCTGAAAATCATCGGAAAATGTTCGTGGCAATGGCCCAGGACATTCGTGTAATCTTAATTAAGCTTGCTGACCGTCTTCATAATATGCGGACACTTAAGCATCTGCCAGCTGAAAAGCAGCGCCGCATTTCGAACGAAACGCTTGAAATTTTTGCACCTCTTGCGCATAGGCTTGGAATTTCAAAGATTAAGTGGGAGCTTGAAGATACGGCTCTAAGGTACCTAAATCCGCAGCAATATTATCGGATTGTAAACCTGATGAAGAAAAAAAGAGCGGAACGGGAAGAGTACTTAGATGATGTTATCAATGTCATGCGGGGCAGACTGTCAGAGGTTTCAATTAAAGCAGAGATATCCGGCCGCCCTAAGCATATATACAGCATCTATCGAAAAATGGCGCTTCAAAACAAGCAATTCAATGAGATATATGATCTTCTTGCTGTACGCATTGTTGTAAGCAGCATTAAAGATTGCTATGCGGTTCTCGGGATTATTCATACATGCTGGAAGCCGATGCCCGGCCGTTTTAAAGATTACATTGCCATGCCTAAACAGAATATGTATCAATCTCTTCATACCACGGTTATCGGGCCAAAAGGTGACCCGCTGGAAGTCCAGATCCGTACCATGGATATGCACAGAATTGCAGAGTTTGGTATTGCTGCCCATTGGGCTTATAAAGAAGGAAAAAGAGTGAATGAGGGCTCTTCATTTGAGGAGAAGCTGACCTGGTTCCGTGAAATCCTGGAGTTTCAGGATGATGCTGCAAATGCTGAAGAGTTCATGGAATCACTGAAGATCGATTTGTTTTCCGATATGGTGTTTGTCTTTACTCCTAAAGGGGATGTCATCGAACTTCCTTCCGGCTCCGTTCCCATTGACTTTGCTTACCGAATTCACTCGGAAATTGGAAACAAGACAATCGGTGCCAAAGTCAACGGAAAAATGGTCACGCTGGATTACAAATTAAAGACCGGCGATATTATTGAAATCCTGACATCCAAGCATTCATATGGACCGAGCAAAGATTGGCTGAAGCTTGCTCAGACTTCACAGGCTAAAAATAGAATACGAACCTTTTTCAAAAAGCAGAGAAAAGAAGAAAATGTGGAAAAAGGGAAAGAGCTTGTTGAGCGGGAGATTCGCAATATGGATTTCGACCTGAAGGAAATTTTGACATCTGATAATGTAAAAAGGGTCGCAGAGAAATTCAATTTTGCCACAGAGGAAGATATGTATGCTGCCGTTGGCTATAACGGAGTAACGGCACTTCAGGTTACCAACAGGCTGACAGAAAAATGGCGCAAGAAACGCGATCTTGAACAAACCTCCGATATTACAAATGCTGTTTCGGAACTGAAGACTTTTCCATCTGCCAAAAAACGCGAATCCGGTGTCCGGGTTTCAGGCATTGATAACCTGCTGATTCGCCTTTCCCGCTGCTGTAATCCTGTCCCCGGAGATGAAATCGTCGGGTTTATTACAAAGGGCAGAGGAGTTTCTGTACACCGTGATGATTGTCCTAATATTGAAACGGATGATGCAAAACAAAGGCTCATCCCGGTTGAGTGGGAAACAGCCTTAAATGACCGGAAAGAATACAATGTTGAAATTGAAATTACCGGTTATGACCGCAGGGGATTATTAAATGAGGTCCTTCAGGCTGTTAATGAAACGAAAACCAACATTTCAGCCGTATCAGGACGATCAGACCGCAATAAATCAGCAACGATTAATATGTCCATTGCCATACACAATGTCAGCCATCTGCAAAAGGTTGTGGATCGGATTAAACAAATCCCTGATATTTATGCAG
>CAKQBC010000534.1 GCA_934215995.1 uncultured Bacillus sp.
GTGTGGCGAAGAGTACGGTTTCCCGTTATCTGAATGGCGGGAACGTAAGCGATGACACAGCAGAGAAGCTGAAGCGCATCATATCCGAATGCAATTATAAGCCAAACGCATTCGCGCAGAGCCTGAAGGCCAAAGGTACAAATTTGGTCGGTGTCATTGCGCCTACTTTGGATTCATTCATGACTTCAAGGATGCTGATGTCCCTGGATGAAGAACTGAAGGGAGAGGTATCGCACAAACAGCACTCCTTTTGCTGGAAGGGATGTTCCCGCAAGCCACAACATGGGAATTGAGGAGCATCCGGGAAGAGGAACGGAACTGTCATTTATATGAGAAAATGGGGTACCGGCTCATCGGGGAAACGTACATCCTCAATGAAAATGCCACCCTGGTCCATTACATAAAATCAAATCGGCAAATAGTTTAACATACAAAAGGAGAAATAACATGGGACGGTATGAGGCACAGCTGCAGAAAATCATAAAAGAAGACGAACACATCATGTCTATTTTAGAAGCTGTTGCGGAATTGCAGCTTCCTGATGCCTGGGTTTCTGCCGGGTTGATCAGGAATAAGGTGTGGGATGTTATGCATGGTATCGAAACACCAATCCATGACATTGATGTAATTTATTACGATGACAGGGATGTATCCTTGGAAATAGAAGAAGCTTTGGAACATACATTGGCAGCACTCATGCCGAATGAGCCCTGGTCAGTGAAGAATCAGGCAAGGATGCATCTGAAAAATGGCTTTCCTCCCTATTCTTCCTCTTTTGACGGGGTTGCTCATTTTACGGAAACACCGACTGCCATTGCAGTAAGGCTGTATAAAGGTGAGCTTGAAATCATGGCGCCATACGGTCTTGCTGATTTGTTCGAAAAAAAGGTCCGGCCCACCCCTTATTTTCAGCGTGATGGCAGCTTCTGGCCGATTTACAACAAGCGAATGGAAGAGAAAAGATGGGATCAGATCTGGACTTGCCTATCAATTGAGGAATAGGCGTTTTTTGCGGGCCGGCGAGGGAAACATTTATCTGCCTAATAAGGCCCGAACTTCAATGTCTCGGCAAGCTTGTATAAATCTCTGTAATTCCTGATCTGATATTCCCTTCCTATCTTCTCCAAAAATCCTTTCTCGCAGAAGTGGGTCAGCATATGCAACAGATGGCGGTAGGATACGCCTAAGTAATCGCTGGCAATGACATGCTTCTCTTTGTATACGCCTTCATGGGCTGTCTGAAGAATAAAATCTGCGAGCCGGTTCTCGAGGGGAAAGGCCAGGCTTTTGGAGTACTTCTCCGCCATGAAGGTTGCCTTCGCGCTCAAGAATTTAGTCAGTTCCCTCAGGAATTTGGCGTCCTCCAGTAATAGCGTACGGTACCGATGGAAAGGAAGGGCAAAGCAGACCGTTTTCGAGGTTGCCTGGATTCCTTTTGTATAGTAAACCTCGTTCAATAATTCCATCTCCCCGATATATTCATCCGTATGGATAAAATTAATCAAGGATACCTTGCCGTTTTGGTGTGTGACATATATTTTGGCTTTTCCTTCTATTACATAAAACAAGTAATCGGGCCTCATCCCTTCCCGGATAATCCATTCATCCCGCTTATACTCGTGCACTTCCATAAACTCTTCCACAGGAAAAGAAAATAAATGGGCAATCGGGTGTTCCTGAATATACAGCCGTTTTTTTTCTCCCTTATAGCTTTCCATACGTTCCTCCAAAGTGTGAGATTTCTCATATTATGTTCTTGCTATCCATGATAACATGCGAACAGAGGAGGATGTATAGATTGAATACGTATCGTTGGATGAGTTTGCAATTTTTTAGTTTTTACGTGACTTGGGGCATCTTTCTCCCTTATTGGACCGGATGGATGG
>CAKQBC010000535.1 GCA_934215995.1 uncultured Bacillus sp.
CAGAGCTTGTATAAGGATAAATCTCCAATGGAAGCATTTTCGACAATACACCGCCAAGCCCGTAAAACAGCGGATCACCTGATACCAAAATAACTGTATTGCGTTTTTCTTGCTGCAGGTCAGCCGTTAATGCCGACAAGCCGCCTTTGATTACTTTTTTCTCTCCAGTAAATTCCGGGAAGAATTGCAAATGACGTTCCCCGCCGACCAGGACATCACATTCATGAATCCAGTCTATGTATGGGGGGAGCAATCCTTCTGCGCCATTATCCCCGATACCAATCATCTTCATCCAATTTGTCAATATTCTCAGCCTTTCCTAGACAGCTTCCATTCATGGCATACAGAGTTGTCGATACTTTGATGTTTGCGTTCATATGATTCAGTGCATAATAGCTGCAGTTTCGGCAAAGGGATTCAAAGAATGCTTCGTTTCCCTGAAGGATTTCACCAACCTGTGATGCCGTATTTGCCTGTAAAATGTCCTGCTGAATTTCCTCACTGACTCCCACTTTATTGGCCATACCTGCTAAAAATTCGAAACTGACTGGTGCACTTTTCGAGTGGACCATCATAACTCCCTGTGCAACTTTTGAAAATTTCCCCATCATCCCTACAAGAGAGACTTTGGGAATCTTCTTCCTTGCTATATTCTTTAAAGTAAAACCGACAAAATCGCCCATCTCGATAAAGGCTTCTTCCGGCAAATGCGGATATTGCTTCATCGCAAATTTTTCACTGCGTCCGCCTGTTGTAATGACTAAGTGCTCACATCCTGCTTCTTTTGCGACATTGATCGCCTGAGCGATACTTGCCATATAGGCGGAACTGGAAAATGGCACCACCGTTCCCCGTGTACCTAAAATCGAGATTCCTCCAATAATGCCTAATCGGCCATTCAATGTTTTTTCTGCAATTTCTACACCGTCCGGAACCGAAATGACCACTTCAATGCCCCGATTTACTTTATATTTATCCATTGCTTCCTGGACGACACCATGGATCATTTTTCGCGGCACAGGGTTGATCGCTGCCTGCCCGACCGCTACTGGCAGTCCGGCTTTCGTAACTCGTCCTACACCGACCCCGCCATCTAAATGGATGCCCTCTTTATTAGCATAGGTGACCGTACTTTGAATTCGTGCCTGATGTGTGGCGTCCGGGTCGTCCCCTGCATCTTTGATCGTTTCGCACATGACCCGGCCATCTGACCGATCAAATGCCGTCACTTTAAAAGTGGCATACTGGCCAACCGGCAGATAAATCGTAACTTCATTTGGCACCTCTCCGGTCACTAGTGCCTGCAGTGCTGCCTTTGTCATGGCTGCGGCACAGGCACCTGTCGTGTAGCCGTGCCGCATTTGGGATGGATCTTTTTTATTTCGCTGCTTTTGCCCGTTCATCCGCCATTATCGAAATGGCATTCAGCGCAGCGACCGTCACTGTACTGCCACCCTTTCTCCCTGCATTCGTAATAAATGGGATCCCTTCAAGCACGGCCAGCTCGGCTTTGGACTCTGCCGCTGATACAAAGCCGACTGGCATGCCAATAATCAGGTCTGGTTTCGCGAGCCCTTCTTTCACTAAACGAATCAATTCCAAGAGCGCTGTTGGCGCATTGCCGATGGCATAGATTCCTCCTTCATGCAGACTCACAGCTTTTTGCATGGAAATGATCGCACGTGTTGTTCCCTGGGCCTTCGCTTCCTTTGCAACATCTTCATCCGCAATATAACAATGCAGGTCCCCGCCATGCTTCTGGAATCGCTTGCGTCCTGATCCGCTTTCAATCATCTGTACATCTGCCACGACATGACGGCCTGCTAATATGGATTTAACACCTGCCTCAATGGCATCCTGTGTAAAAATCATGCTTCTGCCC
>CAKQBC010000536.1 GCA_934215995.1 uncultured Bacillus sp.
CATCGAAATCGGGAACATGAAGGGCGATTTCGACGAGATGGTCTTCAATCGTATTTCTCTTCAGCTTCCTGATTCCCATGATTTCTTCGATGCCATAGCCTTTCTTTAAAAACTGTAATGTTGCAAAACTGCTTCTGGTCAAGGTTGTGGACTGCTGTTTTTCATCTTCCCTAAGCACAGCGGACAGCAGCGGAAATTCTTCAGGAGAAGAAAGGGTACGGGACAGAAGGTAATGGAAAGCATCCAAGAATAAATAATGGATATGCCATTGATCCTTCCCGATTTTTTTACTGATCTGTTCAACACTGTATCCTATCCGGTGAAAACCTGACAGCCTCATCATCAGCACCTGGACATTAAGATCCGGCAGCTCTGCAAAAATCTGTTCAAGCTCATCGTGAAGCTCCTTCGCAAGGCTCATAAAATCTTTGGCCCGTCCATATAAAAACCTCTTCACCCATCTCTGGATGGCTATATCCCTTTGGATCGGCAAATAGGCCTTATTTTGATGAACTCCATTGGAAATCACCTGGAAGAGCAGGTTGAACCGCTGCCATGTGAGGGAGCTATTTTGGTACAGGAATCCATTAACATGTTTCGGCAAGCCCCAGGAGTGGGAAAAGTCCCGTAATGCCTCTGCTCCTGACGGATCAAGTGCGTAATTTCCTTTTGCGTCTTTTATTCTGATATAACCACTATCCGACAGACGGGAGATGCAGGTATCGAATGCCTCCCTGGTCAGGTGCGGATTCGTCCTGAAAAAGACGGACAGCCCGAATAGGTGACAGTCCTGAATAGTCTGGGACGTTTTTTTCCCGGATATTATATGAAGAGCGGAATAGACCGTTCTTTCTTCTTTAAGCCGGCTTAAGCAATGAAAAGCCAAGGCATCCATGTAAGAATGAAACATAATGATCACAATCCGATCTTTTTTTACATTTCTTATTTAATTTTATCAGAATTACACTATTTTTGCTGATAAACATGTGAAAATATCAGCAATTAGGAGACATTTTTATCCAAGCTATGCCAAGGCGGCCCCCTTTCTGATGAAAGGCATGTCTGCCGCCTATTATTGGTATGATAACCATTATCAAAGCAAATACTATTGAAAAGTTAAAGTATGACATATACAATAATGGTTAGATAGTTCACTTATTTTACATTAGGGAATTAGGAATACAGTATTTTTTAAGGGGGATCATTGATGGCTAAGTATACAATTGTTGATAAAGACACATGTATCGCTTGCGGAGCCTGCGGTGCAGCAGCTCCGGATATTTATGATTATGATGATGAGGGAATTGCATTCAATATTTTGGATGACAACCAGGGGATTGTAGAAATTCCTGATGTGTTGTTGGATGATATGCAGGACGCTTTCGAAGGCTGCCCGACTGAATCAATCAAAGTGGCGGATGAACCGTTCGACGGCGACGCATTGAAGTTCGAATAGAAAAGAAAAAAGCGAAGCTGATAGCCTCGCTTTTTTTATTTTGCTATCGCATTATGGAATGCGATAGCTATTATATTTCACTCTTCGCCGGTGTGAGTTTGAGCAGCCATGCTTGAAGTTTACTGAACAACAATATGGTTACGATTGCTACGAGAATTCCTTTGATGATGTTGAACGGCAGAATCCCGAGCACGATCATTTCCCTCAGTTGCGCACCGCTCATCGCTTCCCAGCCGGCAAATACGGTATAGGCAGGCAAAATGATAATGTAGTTCATGACTGACATGAAAATGGCCATAAATACAGTTGCTACCGCCATTCCGGCAACAAGGCCTTTCTTTGTGGCAGTCCATTTATAGATGAAGTAGGATGGTAGAATGAACGCCACTCCCGACAGGAAGTTCGCCATGTGGCCGATTGGTATG
>CAKQBC010000537.1 GCA_934215995.1 uncultured Bacillus sp.
CCAGGAATTGAAGAAAATCCGCCAGATGGTTCTCCAGGTCATCGAGGAAGGTGACCAGCTTGAGATCAAGGCGAGATTCGCACGCAAGCGGCTATCGGAAGTCAGTGCGCACTTCAACACATTCTCGGAGAAGCAGGTCAGGGAAGCTTACGAAAAGGCGCATTCCCTGCAGGTCGACCTCCAAATGAACCGCCAGCTTGAGCAGGAGCTCCGCCTCAAAAGGGATGATCTCGAACGGCGCATTAAGGGCGTGCAGCAGACCATTGACCGGGCGGAATACCTTGTTTCCCAAATCAGCATCGTCCTGAATTTCCTGACAAGCGACCTGGCACAGGTCGGGGAAATGCTGCAGGATGCAAAACGGCATCAAGAATTCGGCTTTAAGATCATTGAAGCGCAGGAGGAAGAAAGGAAACGCCTGTCGCGTGAAATGCATGACGGGCCTGCGCAGATGATGGCGAATGTCATGATGAGGTCCGATTTGATCGAGCGTGTTTTCCGGGATCGCGGCGCTGATGCAGCCATCCGTGAAATCAAGGACCTGAAAGAGATGGTGAAAGCCGCCCTGTATGAAGTGAGGCGCATCATTTATGACTTGCGGCCGATGGCGTTGGACGACCTGGGCCTGATTCCTACGCTGCGGAAATACTTGCGCAATGTCGAGGAGTACATAAGCACAACGAAGATCGAGTTCATTAGCGTCCGCGATGCAGGCAGGCTGTCGTCGCGCCTCGAAGTGGCTGTCTTCCGGCTTGTGCAGGAATCCGTGCAGAATGCGATCAAGCACTCCGGAGCCCATAAAGTCACCGTGAAGATTGATATCGGCAAGACAAATGTTGTTGCTACAATCAAGGATGACGGCAAGGGATTTGATCCGTATACGATGAAAGAGGGATCCTTCGGCCTGATCGGCATGAGGGAAAGAGTCGAGTTGTTGGAGGGGGAGCTGACAATCGACTCGAAGCCGGGCATGGGTACGCTGATTATGTTCAATATTCCGGTAACCAGTTAAATTCGTTAAAGAGAATTGCTTCTTAGACAGAAGTGAGGACTTAACTTATATACCAATATAGATAGTTATACGAACAAAGTTCAGGGGAGGGGTACACGTTGAATACAACGCGCATTGTAATTATTGACGATCATCAATTATTCCGTGAAGGGGTTAAAAGGATTTTGGATTACGAACCGTCATTTGAGGTTTTAGCTGAAGGGGATGACGGCAACGAAGCCATCAATCTTGTGGAAACATATAATCCGGATGTTGTCATCATGGATATCAATATGCCTCAAACAAACGGGGTAGAGGCGACGAAACAATTGGTCCGCCAATTCCCGAAAACGAAAGTCATCATCCTTTCGATTCATGATGATGAAAACTATGTCACACATGCCCTTAAAACAGGGGCAAGCGGCTATTTGCTGAAAGAGATGGATGCCGATGCATTAATCGAGGCCGTCAAGGTCGTTTCCGCCGGCGGTTCCTACTTGCATCCGAAAGTGACGCACAACCTTGTCAACGAATACAGAAGGCTTGCTTCCGATGCAATCGAAGAGAGCGCATCTGCAATCGCGACAGAAATAAGGCGGCCGCTTCACCTTCTGACAAGAAGGGAATGCGAAGTGCTGCAATTGCTGGCCGATGGCCAAAGCAACCGTACAATCGGGGAAACATTATTCATTTCCGAAAAAACGGTTAAGAACCACGTGAGCAACATCCTTCAGAAAATGAATGTGAATGACCGTACACAGGCTGTCGTAACAGCCATCAAAAACGGCTGGGTGGAAGTAAGATAAAATAGGAATGCTAAGGGATGCACAGCACAAATGCTTGCATCCTTTTTTGAGGCAC
Organism: uncultured Bacillus sp.; assembly: GCA_934215995.1. GTDB lineage: Bacteria > Bacillota > Bacilli > Bacillales > DSM-1321 > Bacillus_AD. Next base: position 1,853 of record CAKQBC010000537.1, read on the forward strand.
TAGCGAGCCAAATAGTGTAAAT
>CAKQBC010000538.1 GCA_934215995.1 uncultured Bacillus sp.
TACCGGTTCACACCAACCACCGGCTCTCTTTAAACAGGGATAAAGCTATTACTAAAGCCTTTCAAAGCATGTAAACTATTCAATTTCACGAAGTTTATTGTATTCTACAATACGATTTTCGGAAAGTCAATGCTATAATGACTGCTCCATAAACCTAACGCAAAAACCCGATATTTTCCACAAACCCAAAAAACAAAGAATACTATGAAAACTCCCATCCCGTTTATGTTATAATAATTCTGAATTTTATGGGGGTTGAATGTTTATGAATAAAAAAGAGACGAACATATGGAGGGATTTTTACAACAAGCTGAAACAGCCTGATGTTAAGCGCAGATTCCGTATCGGCTATCAGGTCGTTTGGAACTTATTCCTTCTTTTTATTGTTTTGGCCATATTGGGAGCGGCTTTCGCCGGAGGTGTCGGCGCCGGCTACTTCGCTTCGCTGGTTAAAGATGAACCGATCCGTTCGAAAGAGGAATTATCCAAGAGCATCTATAACTATGAAGAAACATCCGAAGTGTTTTTTGCCAGCGGGGAATCCCTGGGTACATTGCGGACAGACCTTGTCAGGGAGGAGATTCCCCTTGAGGAAATGTCCGATTATCTGAAAGACGCAATCATCGCTACAGAAGATGAATACTTTTATGAGCATGAAGGTGTCGTTCCGAAAGCGATCCTGCGGGCAATGCTGCAGGAGGTCAGCAATTCCTCCGTGCAATCAGGAGGCAGCACACTCACCCAGCAGCTGATCAAGCAGCAGGTGCTCACAAACGAAGTCTCATTCAGCAGGAAAGCTAAAGAAATCCTTCTGGCTCTAAGGATTGAAACCTTCTTTGAAAAAGAGGATATCCTGGAAGCATACCTGAATGTCTCCCCATTCGGCAGAAATTCATCCGGGAGAAATATAGCAGGGGCGCAAGCAGCAGCGGAAGGCCTGTTCGGCATAAACGCAAAGGATCTTAATCTTGTACAGGCCGCCTATATAGCGGGGCTGCCTCAAAGCCCATTCGGTTATACACCGTTCACGAACAAAGGGGAATTAAAAGCAGACCTCACACCTGGCCTCAACAGGCAAAAGTTTGTTTTATCCCGGATGTTAAAGGCCGGCTCCATCACAGAATCCCAATATAATGAAGCCATCGCTTATGATATCACAAAGGATTTCAGTTCAAAAAAGGATTTCGCATATGAAAAATATCCGGCGCTCACTACTGAAATCGAAAAACGTTCCATTAAAATAATCGCGAAATATCTCGCCGAGCAGGAAGGCATATCCGCCGAGGAATATGATAAAAGCAAAGATATACGGGAGGAATATGCCTCACTTGCAGACCAGGCGCTCCGCCAAAACGGATATGTCATCCATACGACCATAAACAAAGGCATGTATGATGGCATGAACAAGGCCAAAAATGAATACAAAAACTATGGCTACGATAAAAATGAAGATGTCTACAATGCCGAAACGAAACAAACTGAAACCGTTGTTGAGCCAGTAGAAACCGGAGCCATGCTGATCGAAAACAAAACCGGGAAAATCCTGAGTTTTGTCGGAGGACGGGATTTCAGCAGAGAAGCAACAAACCATGCCACTTCCTCAAGGATGACAGGATCGACAATCAAGCCAATATTGGTGTATGCACCGGCCATCGAGCTCGGCCAAATCGCACCAGGCTCCCTAACGCTTGATGCCCCGATCAGTATTCCTGCAGGGGGGAAAATATACGAACCGAAGAATTACGGTAATGGCTATAAAGGCTTGATGACGGTAAGAGCGGCTTTGGAAAAGTCGCAAAATATTCCGGCAGTCACCACATACATGGGCATCATTAACCAAAACCCATTGAATTACCTGAAGGATATGGG
>CAKQBC010000539.1 GCA_934215995.1 uncultured Bacillus sp.
GCAAAATATCGCCTCCGGACGGCTCCAACAAGGAAGCAATCATGGAAATCGTTGTCGACTTGCCTGCTCCGTTCGGCCCCATTAAACCGACTGTTTCTCCTTGATTTATATAAAAATCGATACCGTTCACTACTGTCTTCTGCTTAAATTTCTTCGATAAATTGACAACTTCCAGCATCATCTTCCCTACTCTCTATCATATTTTCTGCTTTCTTTTTATTCCCTTCTATACATATGGTCAATCTTCCTGCTTTATACAAATTAAAAAAGGTATTCCGAAAGTCTTTTTTAGACTTCCGAAATACCTTTACTTTCAGCAAATACCATGCGATCCTTGCCATTAATATCATATTCAATTGATACCTTCGATGTAGGGAATGCCTTCTGCAGCAAATCAGCTACAGCCTGTCCTTGTCCGGCACCAATTTCAAAACCGACCAAAAAGGTTTCATTCAGTACTTGCGGCAGCTCCGCACATAAACGGCGGTACAAATCCAGCCCGTCCGCGCCGGCAAATAAGGCCGTATGAGGCTCATGTTCTATCACAACTTCCGACATGAATGCCCGATCTCCCTCAGGAATATATGGCGGATTGGATAGGACAATATCAAACATTTTCCCCTCTGCAATGAAAGGCTGCAGCAAGTCTCCCTGCACGAAAAAAATATCCGCTTCAAGCCTCTTCGCATTCTCCTTCGCTACAGCTAATGCATCCGACATCAGGTCAGTTGCCGTAACTGTTAAAGCAGGCTGTTCACACTTCATCGTAATCGCAATCGCGCCGCTGCCTGTGCCGATATCAACGAGTTTCACATCTGTACGGCCCGTAAACAGCACTTTCATTTTAGAAAGTGAGTGATATACAAGCTCTTCCGTTTCCGGACGAGGAATCAATACAGATTCATTCACCTTGAATGAACGGCCATAAAATTCTTCATATCCCATCATGTATTGAATCGGCGTCCCTGCCGCATGCCGACGTACCATTTCTTGAAAATCATTCGCGACAGCATCATCAAGCTTATCATGCATGCCGGCAAATAGCTGTGAACGCGAACATTGCAACAGATACTTTAATAACAACTCTCCTGCATTTTCGTCCCGGTTGTGCTGTTTTAAAAAAGAAGAAGCCCAATTGAGGGCTTCATATATTTTCTGGCTCAAGGCTTATTCACCTTCTCTTTGAAGCTTGCTTGTTTGGTCTTCAATCACTAACGCTTCAATGACTTCATCCAGCTTCCCTTCCATCACTTGATCCAGTTTTTGAATCGTTAAGCCGATTCGGTGATCCGTCACGCGATTTTGAGGGAAATTGTAAGTACGAATTCGTTCTGAACGGTCACCCGTACCAACTGCCAATTTACGATTTTGATCATATTCAGCTTGTGCTTCACTCTGGAATTTATCATATACACGAGCACGCAAAACTTTCATCGCTTTATCTCTGTTTTTATGCTGAGACTTCTCATCCTGACACGTAACTACAATTCCTGTTGGAATATGCGTTAAACGAACAGCTGACATCGTTGTATTAACACTTTGTCCGCCGGCGCCGGAAGAAGCATACGTATCAAAACGGATATCTTTGTCGTGGATTTCAACTTCTACATCTTCTGTTTCAGGTAAAACAACAACTGTTGCTGTTGATGTATGAATTCTTCCGCCTGATTCCGTTTCCGGAACACGTTGCACTCGGTGAGCACCATTTTCAAACTTCAGTTTAGAGTACGCACCTGTCCCATTGATCATGAAAATGATTTCTTTGAAGCCGCCTAAGCCGGTATCATTCGTCTCAATTACTTCTGTTTTCCAGCCTTGCATTTCTGCATATCGGCTGTACATACGGTATAAGCT
>CAKQBC010000540.1 GCA_934215995.1 uncultured Bacillus sp.
TATTGAGCACAATGCATACCCGCAATGCGGAAGGGTCTATATACAGGCTGCTGGAATTCGGGGTTTCGATGAGTGAAATCCGCCAGACGCTGATTGCCGTAGCCGCCCAGAGGCTGGTTGAGCTGTCATGCCCTATATGCCGTCCCGTATGCTCGCCATACTGTGATTTTTCAAAAAGAAAGAAAAGAGCAGGCGTTTTTGAACTTTTGTATGGTAAAGAATTGGAGACAATCCTCTCTAAACAGGAAGGAGGCAGCGATGAACAATCCTTTAGGCTTCTTAAAGATGAAATCAAGAAAGCATATGCGCTCGGTTATGTTTGCGAAGAGGAATACCGAAGATGGAACTTTGTTGATTCGTGAGTACCGCTGGAAAAGGCACGAACAAGCGGAGTTCCTTTATCGGCTCGGAGAGCTGCTTGCTGCAGGCTACCACCTCTCCGAGGCTCTGCGGTTTCTGCAGTCGCAGGAAAGAGACAAAAGAAAGCATATCCTGGCAACGGCCATCGGACAGCTCAAGGACGGGTTTACCTTGCATGAAGTGCTGGAAAAAATGAAGTTCCATACCCAGCTGCTGCAGTTTGTCCATTACGCCGAATTCTACGGCAATCTTTCCGGGGCTCTTATGGAGGCGGGGGATTACTGGAGAAAGCGGGAAAGAGACCGGAATCAAACTATCAAAATCCTTTTGTACCCGGGACTGCTCTTTACGCTCGTTTTGGTCTGCTTTGGTATGCTGCAGGGAATCCTGCTTCCGAAGTTCAAATCCTTATATGAGAATATGAACATAGAGCCGGGCCTGTTTTTGAAAACAATCCTCTTTTTATCAGCCTCAACTCCTTATCTTCTTACGGCATTCTTTGCCGCCATCCTTATTTTCTTCGTATTCAAAATCCATTTCTTTAACCGTATGGACCCTTTCAGGAGAAAATTGCTGCTGCTGCGGATTCCCTTGCTGGGCATACAAATCCGAATGTTTGATACGTATTATGTTTCCTACCAAATTAGCGGCCTGTTAAGCGGAGGGCTGTCGATCAATGATGCAATGAAGCTGTTTGCGGACCACAATCAAAAAGACTTTTTTCGGAAGGTCGGGGAATCCATCTATGATGGATTGAATGAGGGGCATAGCCTTGAAACGATCTTTAAGCACTTGCCTTTCTTTGAGAGCTATCTATGCGATGTACTGGCAAACGGGCAGAAAAATGGAAAGCTTGATAAAGAATTATATCACTACAGCCGGATCCTGCTCTTAAGGATGGAAGAAAAGATGGCTGCTCTTATCAAGCTTGTCCAACCGATCCTTTTTGCATCTGTCGGCATGATCGTAGTCGCTGTCTATCTGTCAGTTCTTCTGCCGATGTTTGCCGTACTGGATGGTCTGTAACTGCCTTCTTAGGGAGGATGACGGGGCATCAATAGGCTTATAGCCATTAATCTATACAAAGGGGAAAATGAAATGAAACAAAGTGAAAAAGGCTTTACCTTAATCGAAATGCTGATCGTGCTGCTTGTTATATCGATATTATTGATCATTACGGTCCCAAATATCGTTAAGCACCAGCAGTCGATCCGCGATAAAGGCTGCAGCGCTTTTGTCAAGACAGTACAGGCCCAGGTGCAGGCCTACCAGATTGACAATGATGCCCTGCCTTCAAACCTTCAGGAATTGCAGGAGAAAAAATATATAACTGGTACCAAGTGCCCGAATGGTTCGTCAATCACATTGGGGGCGGATGGGCTGGTTTCAGAGGCGAAAAGTGGTTCTGATTAAGAAGATTTTTGATGACCGGAAGGGATTTACACTAGTTGAGACATTGATGGTGCTTGCTGCATTATTTGTGATGCTTT
>CAKQBC010000541.1 GCA_934215995.1 uncultured Bacillus sp.
AAGCTTCTTCCCTCCCAAACCAAATTGTTGGATAAAAAAGAAGCCTGATCAACATGGACCAGACTTCTTTTCTGTAACACATTCTGCAGCCGATATCTGGCATAAGAATTTATTTGATGGCATCTACGATTTCATTGATCTTTTTCGCCCCGAACACAACATCTTTATCGTTGATGATCATCGCAGGTACACTCATTACTTTGTATTCTTTTTTGATTTCAGGGAATTGGCTGATATCAACCATTTCTGCTTCCACGTTCGGATTTTCAATTGCGATTCTTTGCGCACCCGCCACTACATCAGGGCAATAATGGCAAGCAAGCGAAACCATGACCTTCACATTCACTTTTTTATCGATTGCTTTCATGCTTTCAAGAATCGATGTATCAAGTGCTTGACCAGGACCCGCAAGGTTGTAGATCGCCAAAATAAAGGAGTTCAGCTCATGTCCTCCAGGTACACCGTGGAATTTAACGCCGCTGTATTCCTTTTGGCCGTTCAGCAATGCTACGACCGGATACTTATCTGCATTGATTTTAGCTTCCATCTCCGCGTTTTCGCCTTTTTTGTACAATTCAAGGTGAAGCTTAGCCCCAAGCTCAGCTGCATCTTTCAGGAAATCTCGAAGTTCAATTGACTTCGGCATTGATTCATCAACAATAGAAACAAGCGTAACGTCCGTTTCCATTTTTGCAAAAATACCTTTTAATTGCGCTTTGATTGCATCAGATAATAATGAGCTGTGGCCGCCTTTGGATGCAGCCTCAGATTGCGCAGGTGCTTTTTCTTCTTTTTTCTCCGCTGCCGGCTCATCTTTGATGCCAAGGCGTTCTTTTTCCTCTGCCACAAATTTGCCTGCTTCCGTACCCGCAATCGCACCGTCAGCCACCGCTGTGATAACTTGCCTTAGGGATTTCGGACGAAGGTCTCCTGCTGCATAGACACCGTCAATGTTTGTTTTCATATTGTCATCAGTGATGATATATCCTGCACGGTCCATTTCTACATGGCCTTTGAATACTTCTGTTTGCGGCTGGTAGCCGATGAATACGAATACGCCGAATGTGCCGTCTTCTTCTTTCGCTTCATATTCCCATTCTTCTTTTGTTTGATTATTGATGAAGCGTGCGCGCTGGATCATGCCATCGCCATATACACCCATAATTTCCGTATGGAATTTCACTTCAATCTTTTCGTTCGCAAACACTTTATCTGCAATGGATGGAGCGCAAGTGAATTCAGGCTCGCGTGCGATGATTGTTACCTTTGTCGCAAATTTTGTAAGGTACATCGCTTCCTCGGCAGCTGCAAATCCCGCGCCGATTACGAAAACTTCCAATCCTTCAAAGAACTCGCCGTCGCAAGTTGAGCAATATGCCACACCGCGTCCTGTAAATTCTTTTTCGCCAGGGAAGCCAAGTTTCCTTGGTGAAGCGCCTGTTGCGATGATGACAGCGCGTCCCTTATATATGCCATTCACCGTCTTGATTTCTTTTACTTCTTTATCAAAATCGACACCGATCACTTCCGTATTCACGAACTCAACGCCGAAATCAAGGTTTTGCTGCTTCATTTCTTCCGTCAGCTTAGGACCCGTTGTTTTGCGGACACCAGGATAGTTCACGATTTCCTGTGTAGTCGCTGCTTGGCCGCCGCCATTTCCTTTTTCAATAATAAGGGTCTTCATTTTGCTTCTGCCAGCATATAAACCAGCGGAAAGGCCTGCAGGGCCGCCGCCGATAATCAGCAAATCATAAATTGTGTTCATTATAATATCCTCCTCTTTCCTGTATGACTATATGGAAAGGGGCACTTATACAAAGACATAAGCGCCCCTCCTGCATTATGC
>CAKQBC010000542.1 GCA_934215995.1 uncultured Bacillus sp.
GGTAAAAAGGCTGGGATAACCCCTTCATCAACTCTGCCATCGGTATGTCGAATGCCAATACGTCCGGAAGCGAAATTAAAGAAAGATGGCTTGTCAAAAGAATGGCCGTCAGGCATACCCCTCCAAGAATCCCTCCTTTCTTTATGACTTCAGCATCCTTAATCTCATATGCCACCGGTACCAGCACAGCCTGTGAGAGCGCCAGATTGAATGCACTGTAAAGGAATGGCGAAACAATGGCCCTCCATACTTCTATATTATCCGGTACAGCAAGCAATTCCTCTGCAAATCCGGACCTTCCGATGCCATTAAAAAAAATGATGAAGCTGAATAGGATCATTGCCGGCACAATCAGTACATTTATGGCAACCAGGCCTGTGGTGCCCCGGTGCAGGACGATCAGAGCAAGCAGGGCAGCTATGCCGATCCCCACCGTTTTCGGCAGCCCCAGCTGCTCTTCGAAAAGCGACCCTGCCCCTGAAAGCATGACAGCATTCACACAGAAAAGCATAATAAAAAAAAGGCCATTTATATAAAGCGCCCACCGTTCCCCGAATAGGTACGCATTAAAATCCTGATAGGAGCGTGCATTGATCCGGACGGAAACGAGCATGATCTTCGTTCCGAAGTAAATGAATAACAGACCGGCAATACAAATGCCGAGAAGGCCATAAAAACCGTATTTCGTGAAAAACTCGACTATTTCCCTTCCCGTCGCAAAGCCTGCCCCGACAACGGTCCCTACATAAACAGCCGCTATTTGTATGATTCCTGAGACCTTGGATTGCATCGATTAAACCCCTCCTCCTTACACTATATGAAAAGAGGAAGAAGATTAGACAGGCTGTTTATGATAATCACCCCAAGCCAAAAACCGGATACCTGCAGGGACGGCAGAATCACTGTGCATCTTTGCCTGCGGCCATTACCGCCCCAACAAAAAACAGGCTTAGCGCTTCTGTGCACTGCCTGTTCCTTTTGCATTACTTATTTTTTTGGATTTTATTCAGGTCTTCAATCCTGCTTGGCTTTTCTTCGAAATAAGTGACGAGGTCGCCGATCCTATCGATGGCATCCCAGCTTAAATGATGCTCGATGCCTTCCACATCATTGTAGATGTTTTCTTCCTTAACACCGATGGTACGCAATAACTTTTCAAGCAATTCATGTCTGAAAACGAGGAGTTTCCCAATTTTCTTTCCCTTTTCGGTCAATATAAGGCCTCTATATTTTTCATATATCAAATACTCTTCTTGATCAAGCTTTTGGACCATTTTCGTTACTGAGGAAGGATGAACATTCAAGTTTTCAGCAATATCGGATACCCGTGCGTATCCCTTTTCTTCAATCAATAAATAAATTTGTTCTATATAATCTTCCATACTTGGTGTTGCCATTTGATATCCTCCCATTCCAAACACTCTACTAAAAATTTTACTATACATCCCAAACTTGCACAAGAAACGTTATTCCCTCTATGTTTTCTCCCTGAAGGCGGATGAAACGGGAGAGAAAAAATGTAAATATGTGGTATAGTTTTTGGTGAGGAGGGATGAAAATGACTAAATGGCTATATGGACTCCTGCTTTGCCTTGCCCTCATATCAGCTGGGGTGTGGGTTTGGAGAAAGAGTAAAGTTCGTTTTTTCGCAGGAATAGATGCAGGAGCCATCCGTAACGAAAAGCTTCTTGCAAAAAGGATAGGGCTTTCCATCATCAGCTTTGGCCTCGAACTTTTATTTCTCCTTAGTATCCATATCTTCCTGTATCCCGTTCCCGCTTTATGGATCGGCATTCTGGCGGTCCTACACATCATACATATTTTATTATTGGGAATT
>CAKQBC010000543.1 GCA_934215995.1 uncultured Bacillus sp.
GAGGTATATTCATCTTCCCGATGGCTATATCCCTTCTCACTCGGGACAAAGATCATGGCAGATGGCACAAGAGAAGAAATAAACTGGGCATCATGGCCTGCTCCGCTGAACATTCTATACTCCCTGTAACCCAAATCCCTGCTTGCTTTTTCGATAGCATCCACTACATTAGCGTTAAAATGTACCGTGTCCCGATCCCAAAGCCGATTCCTGGATACCAAGCAACCATCAGTATTCTCTGGTAATCGTCCCACAATGTCAGTAACTGCGGAAATGACGGCAGGATCATGATGTCGTGCCTCCAATGTAAAGACAACATGCGACGGAATAACGGTATGGATGTTCGGATAGGCATTCATCCTGCCAATCGTATAGACAAGTGACTCTTCCAGCAACTGCAGCTGCTTTTGCATGTCCAATATCAGATTAGCGGCTGTAAACATCGGATCTTTTCTCATATTGATGGGCGTTGTACCAGCATGATTAGATTCTCCCTGCACGGTGATTTCATAGCACACCATCCCCAGAACACCTTCAACAACACCAATTTCGAGATTCTTTTTTTCAAGGACCGGTCCCTGTTCAATATGAAGTTCAATATATGCGGCGGCTTCTTTCAGCCGATTCTCAGGTTGGCCTTCAAAACCGCTTTCTTTAAGAGCCTCGGCAAAAGTGATGCCATTTCGATCCCTAGAGGCAAGCATCTTTTCTTTATCAAATTTCCCGGATAGTACGCCTGATGCCATTAAAGAAGGTTCAAATCTCGCTCCTTCTTCATTCGTGAAATTAACAATGGTAATAGGATGGTCAAGCTGCGTATTCGTTTCTTTTAATGTATAAACTGTTTCCAATGCCGTCAAAACGCCCAGTATGCCATCAAAACGCCCGCCCTTAACTACAGAATCCATATGGGAGCCGAGTACAATAGCCGGCAAATCTTTTTTTCCAGGCAAAGTCGCATACATATTGGCCATATCATCATATTTCACGTTCATTCCCAGTTCTTCGCACAATGTTTGCAGATGGCGTCTCGCTTGTATGTCTTCCTTTGACAGCGAAAGTCTTGTTACCCCGTTATTTTCTGTCCTGCCAAAGTGACTAAACTGTTCGATTAATGTTTGCAGCCGTAATTCATTACACTTTATCATCAAATTCCTCCTTGATTTGCCGCTGGTTCATTCACTGCTTTCATCTCATGTTGCTTGCGGACGATTGTATTGGTTGCCAGGCTAACTGTTATTCCTACAATTATATTGATGACGATGGCAACAAATCCCATATTTATATCATTGATGACACTTGAAATATTCGGGAAGATATTGACCAACTTGAATGATGTAACAGCATTGAACAATACAATTGAAACACCGGTAAGAATTCCGGCAATCGCCCCATATTTATTCATTAGCCTGGAAGGATAGAAACTGAAAAAAATGGCCGGAACCAACTGTGTGATGAGACCATAGGACATAATGTTCAATATCGCCAAGGCATTTCCGCCTTTTAAGGTGAACAGGTACGCAGCCAGTATGATTAAAATTACGAATACTTTGGAGACTGCCAATTGCTGCTTATCTGTAGCCTTAGGCCTGATCAGTTTATAAAAGCCTGTCATTAAACCAATAGCTCCTGACATGATCATAACTGATACGGGCACTAGTGCAGTCAGCAAACCTGCCGCCCCTACGATTCCAACAATCCATGGGTCAAATGTTTGCATAACGAGACGCAATAATGACAAATCCCCATCGGCCCCCTGTAGGCCCGGTACTTTCAAAATGGCTGCAAACCCGATAAAGAATGCAAATAATATTAGCACTGTATAAAGT
>CAKQBC010000544.1 GCA_934215995.1 uncultured Bacillus sp.
CCGGTCCAGGCTTTCGTCAGGATGTCTTTCTCGATGGCGATGGCCGCTGAATTGTTTTTCTTGTTCGGCAGAGGCACTGCGTACTCTGACGCGTCGATGAACACTTGAAGATTTTTATCCGGGTACGCCTTCACCCAGCCTTCCTGGGACCCTTCATAAGCGGACAGCACCTTGCCTGAATCAGCCGATTTTGCATTCGCTTCTTTCGTAGACAGGTACGCCACCCATTTTTTGGCCGCTTCCTTATTTTTTGTGCCTGCTGAAATGGCATTACCGAGGGCATTGGAGGTTGTCGCCCTTACTTTTCCTTTCGGCATCGGCGCCACATCGATATTCTCTAGTCCGTATTCATCGCCGAAGTATGTCGGCACCATATAGGAACCGTCGACAGTCATGGCAAGCCGGCCGTTCAGGAACATTTCCGACACTTTGGTGCTGGCGATTTCCTCGGCTGTCGGGCTCGAGCCGTCTGCCAAGAAGCCATGCCAGAACTTCAATCCTTCAATCGTATTCGCTTCAGAGAAACCTGACTTTGTCCCGTCCTCGATGAAAGGCTCACCTTCGTTTTGGAGAATCGTTTCATAATAGCCTCCCTGCCACTCGATCTGGGCAGCCATACCGTAGACTTTTTTCTCTTTATCGGTCAGTTTTTTGGCGGTCTCCCTCCATGTATCCCATGTCCACGTGTCATCCGGATAAGGGATATTGGCTTCATCAAACAGTTTCTTGTTGTAGTAAAGCGCATGGGAATCGAAATCTTTCGGAATTGCGTATAGCTTTCCGTCTCTTGTGTAGGCATCTAAGTATTGCTGCGGGAATTTATCTTTTTCGAATTCGACATCATCGAGCGGAAGGACGACTCCATTATCGATATAGTCGGGTACGCGGGGGAAATTGATCCAGAATACATCGGGCGCATTGTTTCCGGTGATGGCAGTCTCAAGCTTCGTCCAATACTGCGCCCATGGGGTAATTTCAAATTTCACTTTAATGCCGGTCTCTTTTTCAAAGTCCTTCGCTATTTCCTGATAGATGGGGGCTTGCTCTTTATCCCATAGGGCATATGTGATTTCCTTCTTCTCCTTGCCGCTCGTTTCCGACCCGCCCGAGCAGGCGGACAGAATCATCGTAAGGACGAGCATACAGGCAGCCAACAGCATTGTTTTTTTCTTCATAAAAATCCTCCTTTAAATTAGTTTAGCAAGATACTATATAATCCATGGCTTTGCTGGCATCGGCGGCCAGCTGGCTTGGATTTGCTTTATAGGGGCTCAGTTCACAAATGATATCCCCTTTATAGCCGATTTCACGAAGTGCCTTCATCAGCGGTTCCCATTCCATGTCCCCGCCGAGCAATCCGGTGAAGCCTCTGATGTTCCCGATGTCTTTACGGAAGTCTTTAATATGGACCTTCACGATCCGGTCGCCGAGGATCCTTACCCACTGCTCCGGATAGCCGAACTGCAGGACATTGCCCGCATCGAAATACGCTTTGACGGATGGATGGCCGATTTCATCGAGAAAATTCCGCATCTCAAGCGGGCTGAGCAGGAACTTGTTCCAGACATTCTCGACTCCGATTACAATCCCGAGCGGCTCCGCGTAGGCCGCCAGTTCCGTAAGGGCTTCCTTTGCCAATTCGTAGCAGGTGTCATAGCTGCTTGTTTCCGTCACAACTCCAGGCACAATCAAAACCGTGTCCCCGCCCAAATACGAACAGGCATCGATCATCTTTTTGGCGATTTCGATCCCCTTCCTCCTCGTTTCACGCTCAGGGGACGTCAATGGATACGTCCAGTGCAGGGCGGTCGCTATGCTGCTGATGGG
>CAKQBC010000545.1 GCA_934215995.1 uncultured Bacillus sp.
AGATGACACCGACCAACTTTACAGCAAGAACAATCGGGGCTCCTTACTTGGGGCTGTTCAGCGCGTGCGCCACATCGATGGAAGGTTTGTCGCTGGCCGCTTATCTCGTCAATACGGACGGCGCCGATTACGTGCTGACAGGTGCGACGAGCCATAATGCGGCTGTCGAAAAGCAATTCCGCTATCCGACTGATTATGGTGCGCAAAAGCCTCCGACCTCCCAATGGACTGTTACCGGATCCGGGACGGCGATTGTTGCCAAAAACGGTGAAGGCCCTAAAGTGACATCGGCCACAATCGGGAGGGTCGTGGATATGGGAATGTCCGACCCGATGAATATGGGCGGGGCGATGGCGCCTGCTGCAGTAGATACGATCGAGACCCATCTGAAGGAAAGAAAAATAGATGCCTCTTATTATGATTTGATCGTCACCGGCGATTTGGGGAAAATCGGCCATGAAGTCGCTTTAGCCTTATTCCAGAAACATGGGGTAAACATAAATCCCGCTCAATTCGCAGATTGCGGGATGATGATATACAAAGAAGGGCAGCCAGTCCTATCAGGCGGGAGTGGAGCTGGCTGTTCGGCCACTGTCGTGTACGGCCATTTGCTTAACAGGATGAAAAGGGGAGAAATCAACAAGATGCTTGTTGTAGCGACCGGTGCTCTGTTATCGCCCCTTTCTTTCCAGCAGAAAGAATCGATTCCATGCATTGCCCATGCTGTTTCGATAGAAAACGAATGAGGAGGGAAACCGAATGACAGTCGGTTCTGAAGTGAAACAAGTATACGCCACATTAAAAGGGATTGAGGCAAGCCTGTCCAGTCTGGCAATGCGTTCTGAAGAACAGGAATCTTCCCGCGTCCTGCATGAAGCTATGCTGATCGTGAGCCAAGTAAAAAAAGACGTCCGTTCCCGTGTAGGGGAATTAGAAAGGGAAGAACTGCAATACAAAGGCTTTTGAGTTACATAGCTGAGAAAAAAGGAGGTGTGCCATCATGCCTGATTGGCTGGTCATTGTATGGAGATCCATTGCATTTTTGCTAGTCCTGTTCCTAGTAACGAAGATACTTGGGAAAAAGCAGATGTCACAGCTGTCCATGTTCGAATATGTTACCGGAATCACAATCGGGAACATAGGGGCTGAGATCATCACAGGTTTGGAAAAAAAGGTGAGCCTGGGAATGATAGCCTTACTGGTGACTGCTCTAATTCCATTTATTTCAAGTTTCATAACGATGAAAAGCAAAAAATTTCGTGATTTGGTTGATGGGAAAGGAACAGTTGTCATTAAGGACGGCAAGGTTATGGAGGAGAATCTTAAAAAGGAAAAAATCACAATCGACGAGTTCCTGGAAATGCTCAGGAAGAAAGATGTCTATCAAATTTCGGATGTCGAATATGCAGTCCTTGAAGCGGCAGGTGTCCTGAGTGTCCTCCTGAAAAAAGAAAATCGGCCTCTTACTCCTAAAGATTTGAACATGAAAACAGCCAACGAAAAAGAACCGCAAACGGTCATCATGGACGGAAACATACTTGATGAGCCGCTGGCGACAATCGGCAGAAGCCGGGGGTGGCTGAAGACCGAACTTGTGAAGCAGGGTGTGACGGTGGAAAATGTCTTTATCGGTCAAGTCAATTCCTATGGGGAACTGTCCCTTGACTTATACGATGATAAACTGAAGGTGCAGTCTCCGCAGGAACGGCCTTTGCTGCTTGCGACCATCAAGAAGTGCCAGGCTGATCTGGAGCTTTTTGCACTCGCTACCGATTCTGATTCGGCGAAACAAATGTATGCGGCCAACAGCGAAAAAATGCAAAATG
>CAKQBC010000546.1 GCA_934215995.1 uncultured Bacillus sp.
TACCGAGTAGCAGGAGAAAACTTGGCTTTTTTTTCATATAAGGCGGAATTTTTTTTTAAATACCGCCTTTTTTCACGTGGAACATTTCTGATAAGAGTTGCCAATTCTGTGGGAATGGAAAAGCTAAATGCCAATAACTGATTCCTAATAAGCCAAGTTCTTTCAACAAATTGAACTTTGCTTGGATTGATCTGGCGTCCTCAAACCAAACGACATGTTCTTTTCCTTCCAGCCAATAATTGAAAAATGGCGCTTGGGCTGTCTCATCATATTGAATGGCTGCATTACGATCCCTTGCCAACTCCAATGCACCTTGCGGACTAAGCGCTCTTGCATATGGATTTCCAGGGGCATAAGGAAGTGTCCAGTCATATCCATATAGGTTTTGCCCCATTAAAATCTTGTTTGGAGGAATTTCCGTAACAGCATACTCTAATACTTCCCGTACTGGACCGATCGGGGAAACAGCCATCGGCGGACCGCCACTATATCCCCACTCATACGTCATAATGACGACAAAATCCACAACTTCCCCAATGCCTCTATAGTCATGCCCCGCATACCATTTTCCTGGCTGGTCCGCACTCGACTTTGGGGGGAGTGCTGCTGAAAGAGTGAATCCCATAGGCGAAATCCGGTCTTTCACCTTCCGCAAAAAGGCAACGTATGCCTCCCGGTCTTCTGCCCGTAAATACTCAAAGTCAAAATGGATATCCTTTGCATTATGAATCCTCGCCTGTTCCAAAGCAGCATCGATAACATTATTTTGCAGTTCTTCACTGGCAAAGATTTCAGCTGCCAGCGTATCGCTGAATGCCCCTTCCTCCAAGTTCGTCAATACGATTGTAGGAACCGCATTGTTTTCAACCGCGATTTCTCCTAATCCGCCCCAGTTCAATGGAGTCAATGTACCGTCCCGTTTGACGTCGTACGCAAATGGCATTAAATAAGTCAATAACGGTGTCCTTCTGCGGGCCTCTTCAAGTAATCGTTCGGATGGCAAGTCTGTATACCATTCTGCATAGCTGTTGGTGACAATTTCAGGCCGATCAGGATCTGGTGTGGAAGGAATGACAAGCGCCTGCCCAATGACTAATACATCCGGATCTTGCAATTCATTTACAGCGGCAAGCGTTGCGGCATTCGTCCCGTGTGCCCGTGCGATCGAAAAGAGACTGTCCCCCGATTTAACGACATAAATCACCCATGTACCTCCTTTTACTCACTCGAATTATTGTATGCCTATCTTTTTTGAAACGTGTTACACTGTTTGCAAGGAGCGATACGATATGGTATTTGAAAGAGATCGGCAGTTCATGAAACTGGCAATCGAGGAAGCAAAGAAAGCCGAAGCGATTGGCGAAGTTCCGATTGGAGCTGTAATCGTTTACGAAAATGACATCATCGCAGCTGCCCATAACTTAAGGGAAACAACTCAAAATGCCGTTACCCATGCCGAGCTTATGGCCATCCAGGAGGCATGCTCGAAAACCGGGAGTTGGAGATTGGAGAATATGACGCTATACGTTACGTTGGAACCTTGCCCGATGTGTGCAGGTGCCATTATCCAATCGAGGATTCCGCGTGTCGTTTACGGTGCGAGGGACCCGAAAGGCGGAGCCGTCGATTCGTTATATCGCCTACTGAACGATGAGAGGCTGAACCATGAATGTGAAGTGATTGAAGGCGTTTTGGCTGAAGACTGCGGGATGTTACTAACCAATTTCTTTCGCCGACTGCGGGAGAAAAGAAAGCAGGAAAAAGCGTTAAAAAATGATATAGAACGGTAAAAAAAAGAATCTGCATTGCTTCAGATGAAGTTATGC
>CAKQBC010000547.1 GCA_934215995.1 uncultured Bacillus sp.
ATTTCGAATTACCGCGATAATCCCTTGCTCCTGAATTTTCCACATCGTCTCCGCTTTATCAATCATTCTGCTCCCTCCTAACGGTATATTTGCTGTGATTCTCCCTGTTCAAGCTGTGACTCGTATGGATATCCTTCTGCATCACCCACTACCTTCAAGGCAAATGCTGCGACTTTATTAGCCAATTCTACAGCTTCCCTGCAGGAATACCCTCTTAATAATCCAGATAGATATCCAGCGGCAAATCCGTCTCCTGCTCCAAGCGGATCTACGATTGTCTGGACTGTTTGGCCTTTTACATACCCGCTTTCCGCACTCGTAGCATAATAGGCTCCTTCTTTTCCAAGTTTAATGACAACCGTTTTGGTTCTGCCGCCCAGTAATTCATCAGCTATTTGCTCAGGTGATTTTTGTCTTGTTAACAATTTACCCTCCTCGAGTCCAGGCAGCACAATTTCACAAAGATCGGCAATTTCCCGCAATGCCTTGGCAGCTGTATCTTTATCCCACAGTTTCAGGCGGATATTCGGATCGAAAATGACCTGTACACCATGCGTTTTTGCAATTTCAATCGCAGACAGGACAGTCTTTCTGCATGATTCACTCAAAGCCGGTGTGATTCCTGTAATATGAAGGAATCTGGCACCGGCAATGTATGCTTCATCCAAGTCTTCTGCCTTCAAGTTACTTGCTGCCGAGTTGTTTCGATAATAAAATACTCTTGGTTCTTCGCCATTTTTTCTTTCCTTAAAGAAAACACCAGTTTGTCGTTCTGTATCAAAGAGTACCCGAGACGTATCCACCCCTTCTCCCCGGATGAAATTACGAATATACAGGCCAAACTCATCCTTTCCCAGCCTGCTGATCCATCCAGCCTTGTGGCCTAACCGGGACAATGCAATCGCGACATTTGATTCCGCACCTCCGATTGTCTTCTCAAACTTTCCCGCATAACAAAATGATCCGGCCGATTCCGGTGTAAAAAGAACCATTGATTCCCCAACCGTCACGACATCCATACCCCAGCCCCCTTCTTCTTTGTCCGTGAACTTCAAATAACCTCATACACCTGAATACGCCATGAACCCGCCATCAACCGGGACAGTAATCCCTGTTACAAAACCGGACATTTCCTCATCTGCAAGCCAAATCAAAGTTCCCAACAGGTCTTCCGGTTTGCCGAATCTTCTCATCGGTGTATGGGCGATAATTTTATCGGACCGTTCTGTCAGCGATCCATCTTCATGCAAAAGGAGGCCCTTGTTTTGATCAGTCAGGAAAAACCCAGGCGCAATTGCATTCACTCTGATTCCCGTCGCCGCAAAATGGACAGCCAGCCATTTGGTGAGATTGTCGATACCCGCTTTAGCAGCACTATAAGCCGGTACCTTCGTCATCGGGGATGGAGCACTCATCGAAGAAATATTAATAATAACTCCTTCTTTTTTTTGGACCATCTGTTTTGCAAAAATCTGTGTCGGAATCAAAGTCCCCATTATATTGAGATCATACACATGTCCGAATCCTTCAACAGTCAAATCAAAAAACGTTTGAATCGTTTCATCAGCCATATCTTCCAGACTAAAAATCTCTTTTGATGTGATGCCTTCCGGATGATTCCCGCCAGCACCATTAATTAGAATTGTACAGTTTCCGTATAGCTCCCCTATTTTCTCGCTTGCCCGAATGACGCTTACACGGTCCAAGACATCACAGGAAATCGCCAACGCTTCTCCTCCGGCTTTCCTAATCTCCTCCTCAACCAGCCTGCCCTTCTCCAGATTCCTGTTCAAGATGGCCACCTTAGCCC
>CAKQBC010000548.1 GCA_934215995.1 uncultured Bacillus sp.
ATTTTATGCCTGCCCAAAATAAAAACATTGAAGACGTGGCAAATAAGCTCACTTCCATCTTGGATGTTCCCAAAGAGCGGCTGGTGGAGAAAATGTCACAGAAAACCTATTTGGTGAAGCTGGCACCTGAAGCAAAGAACATCTCGCACGAGCAGGCAATGGAAATTCAGCAGATGAATATTCCTGGCATCTATACAGGGGTCGACTATGTCCGTGACTATCCATATGGCGATCTTCTTTCCCGCACTTTAGGTTTTACCGGGTACGACATGCAGGGGCTTGCGGGCTTGGAATATCAATACGAAAAAGTTCTGAAAGGAAAGGAAGATATCGTCAGGTTATTCACAGATGCAAAAGGGACATCTCTTCCTCATGTAGAAGATGGCTGGAAAAAAGGGAAGCAAGGATCGACTGTTGAATTGACGATTGACCTTGACATTCAAAGGGTAGTAGAACGGGAATTGAAACAGGCTACGCTTCAATATGAAGCGGATCAAGCGCTTGCGATTGCTATGGATGTCTCGACAGGACAAATTCTTGCACTCGCTTCGACACCGACTTTTCATCCGGCTGAATATTCGGAGGTAGACCCGGCTATCTATAACCGGAATCTTCCTGTCTGGATGACTTTTGAACCGGGGTCTACCTTCAAAATAATTACTTTAAGTGCGGCGTTGGAAGAAGGGAAGGTTGACCTTCAGAATGATCATTTCCATGATCCGGGTTATGCGATTGTGGAAAATGCTAGGCTGCGCTGTTGGAAAAGGGAAGGACACGGCCACCAATCTTTCTTGGAAGTAGTAGAGAATTCCTGCAACCCGGGCTTTATAGAATTGGGAAGACGCGTGGGGGAAGAAAAGCTTAGCAAATACATACGCGATTTCGGATTCGGGGAAAAGACAGGGTCAAATATTGCCGGTGAGGCAAAGGGGATTCTTTTCTCACCTGAAAATTATGGACCGGTTGAACATGCCACTACATCTTTCGGCCAAGGAATATCAGTTACACCGATTCAGCAAGTTCAGGCTGTAGCCGCAGCGGTGAATGGCGGGAAACTGTATCGTCCATATATTGTAAAAGCCATTAAGGATTCTGAAACAGGGGAAATCATTGAAGAGTTCAAACCCGAGATCAAACGGCAAGTCATTAGTGAAGAAACATCTAAACAAGTCCGCGAAGCGTTGGAATCTGTTGTGGCAAACGGGTCAGGTAGGAATGCCTTTGTTGACGAACTCCGTGTCGGCGGAAAAACAGGTACTGCACAAAAGGCAGAAAATGGCCGATACAAAGATGGGGAATATATAGTATCATTTATAGGATTCGCTCCTGCTGATGATCCACAAGTGGTGGTTTATGTAGCAGTCGATAATCCCAAACACGCCCTCCAATTCGGTGGCGTCATTGCTGCTCCGATTGTCGGGAACATCATGGAAGATATCCAACCTATTCTGAACATTGAGCCGCGGAAGGGTCAAATAGAAAAAGAGTACCGTTGGGGAGACCAGTTGACATTCAGAGTCCCGGACCTTACAGGGAAAACAAAATCTGAAGTCGCAAAACTGATGTATCCTTTCAGGCTTGAATGGCACGGTTCAGGTGACAAGATTTTAACCCAGCTTCCGAAAGCTGGCGGTTTAATCCGTGATACAGACACGATCCATGTTTATACGGACTTTACTACCGATAAACAAAAAGAAGAAGGGAATCCTTCAAGTAAGGAGGGGGAATCTGATCCGGAAAATGAGGATCAAGCACATGACCACTCGCACTAACATACATAATTTAATTGAAGTAGCAATTGA
>CAKQBC010000549.1 GCA_934215995.1 uncultured Bacillus sp.
AATATATTCCGGTAACACAAACATCTTTAAGTAATTGGCAACCGGTTTCACTGAACTTTCAATAGCCAGATAATGCAGATAGTTTCCGCCTGTAGCTGCAAATAACGCACATTTATCCGCAAAATGTTCAGTCGGTACAAGCTCGAACAGATTTTTTAAAACACCTGGCATCGAGCCATGTAAAATGGTCGTTCCAATAATATAAGCATCTGCCTCCGCAATTTTTGCAATTACTTTTTGCGTATCCTCATTGTATTGATCGATTGGTTTGCCGGCACAGAAGTCTAACTGAAAATCTCGCAAATCGAGAAATTCTGTTACGGCATCCGGGATTTTCTGCTGCAAATCTTCAGATAGCTTATTTGTTAATAAGCCCGTTTTTGAACCGACTAAAGTGCCGCTAATGCTTAAGATTTTCACCTGTTTCACCTCTTTTTTATGGAGCTCCGGTTACATAAATCGTCTGTCCCGTAATGTAGCTCGCTTCGTCGGAGCTTAAAAACAATATTGTGTAGGCAATATCTTCCGGTTTACCTGTACGTCGAATCGGATTTTGACTAATCATCGTCTGTTTCATTTTTTGGAAATCTTCAATCCCACGATTTTTCGCTAGACTTTCCGATACGACACTCATTTCTGTGTCGATAAACCCGGGCGCTACGCCGTTTACATTAATATTGTTCGGGCCTAATTCTATTGCCAATGTGCGAACCATTCCTTGTATGCCTGCTTTTGCTGCCGCATAGTTCACTCGCCCTTTAGCTCCCAATGCAGCCTGGGAAGAAATGAGAACAATTTTCCCGCTATTTTGTTCCACCATATAAGGAGCCACTGCCTGCGTAATGAGAAATGCTCCTTTTAAATTGATGTCAATGACAGCATCCCATTCTTCTTCTTTCAAATTCGGCAGCAGATTGTCTTGTAAAATTCCGACACAGTTAATTAAAATATCGATTTTCTTAAAATGGGCGATTGCTTTAGATACAGCTTCTTTTACGAGCGTTTTGTTCGTAATGTCTACTTTGAATGTAAGGACTTCAACATTTGCAGTGCGCAATTGCCCGGCTGTTTCTTCAAGCTTAACTTCATTCCAGTCGAGCAGTACAAGCTGTGCCCCTTCCTGTGCCAACAAAGAGGCTGTCTTTGCACCGATTCCATTCGCTCCGCCTGTAATCACGGCTACCTTTTGCTGAAAGCGCATAAAATTCTCCTTTACAAAGAAATGAGGAAATTAGAAAAGGCCTAAACTTCCTGTTCATTGAACCATTGGATGGCTCCTTTTAATCCAAGGTCCGAAATCTTTTGCTGAACAAGCTTGATACCGTCTGCTGTATGGATAATTGCATCCTGCTCTGGACCGAACATGACACCTGTACGGAAGCCTTGTAAATCCATAATGCGGTTGTGCGCCTGCTTTTTCAGTTTTAAAATATCCAGAGGAGTTTTCGCAATTCCTTTTGCAATTTTTAATGTTTCCTCTTCCAGTTCACCTGACTTCACACATTTCGCCGCAATTCCGTATTGCTCCGCTTCACGGCCTGTAATACGGCTGCCTGCTGTTAAGTCGAGCATTTTAGCGCGCTGGTGACCGATATGCCAGCCCCAGTAAATCCCTACGAATCCTCCGCCAAGCGGCAGTGAAGGGAAACCGAATTGTGTATCTTCATCGGTAATGACAATATCGCAGCTTGCGAGGAGCTGTGTACCTCCAGCAAGGGCATAACCATGTACTTGGGCAATGATCGGCTTCGGATATTCCCAAATACGCAGCC
>CAKQBC010000550.1 GCA_934215995.1 uncultured Bacillus sp.
TTGAAATATATTGCAACAATGAAGATGCCATCAAAATATGGGAGGCAATCCTTGCACAGGATCAGGTAGAGCCGATCGGCCTCGGTGCCAGGGACACTCTTCGTTTTGAAGCGGGGCTTGCGCTGTACGGCCAGGAACTGTCCGCAGACATCACGCCGATCGAAGCAGGCATCGGTTTTGCGGTCAAGACGGATAAGGATGCCGGCTTTATCGGCAAGGAGGCACTCAAGGAGCAAAAAGAAAAAGGGGCCCCTAGGAAGCTTGTGGGAATCGAAATGGTTGAACGCGGAATCCCACGCCATGGGTATCCGGTCTTTGCTGACGGCGAACCTGCAGGGCATGTGACGAGCGGTACACAGTCCCCGACTTTAAAAAAGAATGTTGGCTATGCCCTTGTCAAAAGGGACTATGCGGCGATCGGCCAAACGCTGGAGGTCGAAATCCGCTCAAAGAAAGTGCAGGCACAAGTTGTCGCTTCACCATTTTATAAAAAAACAAACAAAAAATAGGGGGCAGACCTGGATATGTTAAAGCATCGTTATTTGCCAATGACAGAGAACGACAAAAAGGAAATGCTGGAGGCGATCGGGGTATCAAGCATTGATGAGCTTTTCGCCGATATACCGGAAAGTGTGCGTTACAGGGGCGAGTATAAAATTAAGCCTGCAAAATCCGAATCGGAGCTGACGAAAGAACTGGGGCGGCTGGCAGCGAAGAATAAGGATACTAAAACATATACCTCCTTTCTTGGAGCGGGCGTGTATGATCATTATGCGCCGATCATCGTGGACCATGTACTGTCCCGTTCAGAATTTTATACGGCCTATACACCGTATCAGCCGGAAATCTCGCAAGGGGAACTGCAGGCCATTTTCGAGTATCAGACAATGATCTGTGAACTAACGGGAATGGATGTGGCCAATTCGTCGATGTATGATGGCGGAACGGCATTGGCAGAAGCGGCGATGCTGAGCAGCGGAAGCACGAAGCGCAAAAAAATCCTTGTGTCCAAAACAGTGCATCCGGAATCAAGGGATGTCTTGAGGACGTACGCAAAAGGCCAGTATATCGAGGTTGCCGAAATCCCTTATAAAGACGGGCTGACTGACATTGCAGCACTGGAACAGATGATGGACGGGGATGTTGCAGGTGTGGTCGTCCAATATCCGAACTTCTTCGGCAGAATCGAACAACTCGATGAAATCGAAAAGATTGTCCATGTGCAAAAAGGAATGCTGATCGTGAGCAGCAACCCGCTTGCTCTGGGAGCATTGAAGCCCCCTGGGGAATTCGGGGCCGATATCGTGGTCGGGGATGCTCAGCCGTTCGGTATTCCGCAATCCTTTGGGGGCCCGCACTGCGGGTATTTCGCAGTGACTTCAAAATTGATGCGCAAAGTGCCGGGGCGTTTGGTCGGGCAGACGGTGGATGAGAACGGGCAGCGTGGTTTCGTGCTGACCTTGCAGGCGCGTGAACAGCATATCCGCCGTGATAAAGCGACATCCAACATTTGTTCCAACCAAGCCCTGAATGCGCTGGCTGCCTCTGTTGCTTTGGCTGCACTCGGTAAAAAAGGCGTGAAGGAAATGGCAGTCCAAAACATCCAAAAAGCCCATTACGCTAAACGGGCGCTTAAGGCCAAAGGCGTCGAGGTCATCTTTGAAGGCCCTTCTTTCAATGAATTTATTGTCAAATTAGCCGGCAGCTATGATGACGTCAATAAGAGGCTTTTGGAAAAAGGCATCATCGGCGGCTATCATC
>CAKQBC010000551.1 GCA_934215995.1 uncultured Bacillus sp.
GATGGCACTATCAGCTATAATGCAATCCTTTATATCCCGGAAACAATGCCTTTCGACTATTACTCAAAGGAATATGAAAAAGGATTGGAATTGTATTCAAATGGCGTACTGATCATGGAGAAATGTGCAGACCTGCTGCCTGACCATTTCAGCTTTGTTAAAGGGATGGTGGACTCAGGGGATTTATCCTTGAATATCTCTAGGGAAATCCTTCAGCAAGACCGCCAGCTGAAATTGATCGCTAAAAATATCGCGAAGAAAATCAAAAGCGAGCTTCAAAGCCTGCTTAAGAATGACAGGGAAAAATATGAGAAATTCTATAACACGTTCGGCCGCCAGATTAAATACGGTGTGTATGCCGACTTCGGCATGAACAAGGATATGTTGAAGGATCTGCTTATGTTCGTTTCCACGAAAGAGAAGAAGCTTGTGACCCTGGATGAATACGTATCAAGAATGCCTGAAGACCAAAAATATATTTACTATGCGACAGGCGAATCAGAAGAGCGGATCGATAAGCTGCCGCAAACTGAACTGGTGGCGGATAAAGGCTATGAAATCCTCTATTTCACGGATGATATCGATGAATTCGCAATCAAGATGCTGATGTCCTACAATGATAAGGAGTTCAGATCTGTATCGAGCGGAGACCTAGGCATCGAGGCGGATGACAGTGCAGCTGATGAAGAGGCAAACTCTGACGTAAACAAAGAATTGTTTGAAGCTATGAAAGGCTTCCTAGATGGGAAAGTAAAAGATGTCAAAGCATCTAAACGGTTAAAATCCCATCCTGTATGCCTGTCTGCACAAGGCGAGATCACAATCGAGATGGAAAAAGTATTGAAATCAATGCCGGATAACCAAAACATCCAGGCTGATAAAGTACTTGAGATCAACCCGAACCATGAAGTGTTCAAGGCTCTGAAAGACGCTCATGAACAGGACCAGGATAAATTGAAGCTATTCACTCACCTTCTTTATAACCAGGCATTGCTGATCGAAGGATTGACAATTGAAGACCCGGTTGAATTCACGAATGATATCTGCAAAATCATGGTGTAAAACAGCATAAATCCCTTAAAGCGCATCCGTTTTGAACGGATGCGCTTTTTTTAGCGTTATTTGGCAGCACCTGTTCTTTCAAATGTATAATGTGTTTATATTTTATTGTAATATAATTTTTGCATCATGTTTTTTGGTTTATTTCTTTCATTGATGCACATGCATGTAAATGGTTTTAATATAATTCCTTCTCAATTTTCTGTATTTACAGTATACTAATTGTCGTTGTGACAATTTCCGTTAATAATGGGGGGATTTAATGCTTAGATTGATTAATGTAAGCAAACGTTACGGTCAGCAGCTGGCTGTAAACAATGTCACCTTATCCGTTGAAGCAGGTGAGATTTTCGGAATAATTGGACAAAGTGGAGCGGGTAAGTCGACACTGCTGCGCATGATGAACTGCCTGGAAACACCGACGGGCGGAGACGTTATTGTTGCAGGGCAAACATTGACCGAAAGCTCATCCCGCCAACTGCGTGAAGCACGCAAGTCGATCGGGATGATTTTTCAACATTTTAATCTAGTAGCCAACAAAACCGTTTTTCAGAATGTTGAAATGGCCCTGGTGCTTGCAAATTATCCGAAAGCTAAGCGACAAATAAGGGTGAGGGAATGTTTGGAGTTTGTCGGGCTGGAGGACATGCATGAGAAATACCCTGCACAGCGAAGCGGCGGCCAAACGCAACGTGTAGCC
>CAKQBC010000552.1 GCA_934215995.1 uncultured Bacillus sp.
CATTCCCTGCACATTCACCTCGAAGGAATTTACTTATAAGCTAATGAACGAAGCTGGTGTCGCCGTGACTCCCGGCCGTGCATTCGGCCCTTCTGGCGAAGGCTATATAAGGTTAGCGCTTGTGCAGGATGAAGCTTCCCTGCATGCAGCTGTGGAGCGGATCATAAAATCCCACCATGCTCTTCACCTGTAAAATGATAGCACTGTTCTTTGTACATAGAGCCTGCACATTTCACCTGCTATCCCGGTTGCCGCCCGGGCAAAACTGGGATTACAGACCGGCTGAAACAGCCTGGAGCAGATATTGAAACGGAATACATTCCACTTAAGCTGGAGGGATTCATATGAACTCGGAAAAAAGCAATGTTAATCTGATCGTCGCCGGATTGCTGCTCAGCATACTCGTTGCCGCTATGGACAACACAATCGTCTCGACGGCCATGGGAGCGATCGTGGCTGATCTGAAAGGCTTGGACAGCTTTGTCTGGGTGACATCCGCCTACATGGTAGCCAGCATGGCTGCGATGCCGATCTTCGGTAAGCTGTCCGATATGTTCGGGCGTAAACGTTTCTTCATCTTCGGGCTGTCGGTATTCCTGATCGGCTCCATCCTTTGCGGTTTGGCGCAAAGCATAGTCCAGCTAAGCATTTTCAGGGCGATCCAGGGAATCGGCGGCGGCGCTTTGATGCCGATCGCCTTTACGATTGTGTTTGATGTGTTCCCTCCGGAAAAACGCGGCAAGATGACCGCTTTACTTGGCGCCACCTTCGGGATATCCAGTGTTTTCGGGCCGCTGCTCGGAGCGTATATCACGGAATATATTAGCTGGCATTGGATCTTTTATGTAAATGTGCCGATCGGCATCATAGCGCTCACCCTTATTCTGAAAGCGTACCATGAATCCCCGAACAGAGTGAAACAAACCATCGATTGGGGCGGAGCCATCACCCTCGTGGGAGCTGTCGTCAGCTTCATGTTTGCGCTCGAACTGGGAGGCGGGAAATACGCCTGGGATTCAATCCAGATCCTTTCCCTCATTGGTGTTTTCATCGTAATGTTCATTTCGTTCCTATTGATTGAAAGAAAAGCGAAAGAACCGATCATATCGTTCTGGCTGTTCAAAAATAAGCTGTTCGCTTCTTCGCAAGTATTGGCGTTCCTGTACGGGGCCACCTTCATTCCATTGACTGTCTTCATTCCTATATTCGTGCAGGCTGTCTTCGGCGGTAGCGCCACCAATGCAGGGTTGATCCTGACACCGATGATGCTCGGCTCCGTTGTCGGAAGCGCCATGGCCGGGATCTTCCAGACAAAAACCAGCTTCCGCAACATTATGGCGGTATCGATCGTCTCCTATGCGATCGGCATGTTCCTATTGGGCACAATGACACCTGACACAAGCAGGATGCTCGTTACGTTATTCATGATATTGGCAGGCTTTGGCGTCGGCTTTTCATTCTCATTGCTTCCTACAAGCAGCATTCACAACGTCGATTATAAATACAGGGGTACGGCAAACAGCACAAATGCTTTTTTCCGTTCCTTCGGGATGACTGTCGGCATCACAATTTTCGGAAGCATCCAATCATCCGTTTTTACAGATAAGCTGGCGGATGCATTCAAGAATATGCCGGGAAGTTCGGCATTCATGGCGAACGAGGATTTAAGCGGGATTTTCAGCAGCAGTGTCCGCGCCAGCATACCGCCGGACGTCCTATCATTGATCATCAACAGCATGTCGACATCA
>CAKQBC010000553.1 GCA_934215995.1 uncultured Bacillus sp.
CTAATTGAATAGGTTTTGACCTTATCAAGAGCCGGGGGAGGAAACTGGTCCAATGATCCCGCAGCAACCGTTACGGATGTAACAAGGTGCTCATTCCAGCAAGCGCATGCTTGAAAGATGAGGGTGGAATAGATGCAATCGCCTCTTCCCCCCTCGGGAAGGGGCTTTTTGATGATCACAGCCTGCTGCGGCCGGATCCGATACTCAATACCGAGCGGATCAATCAGTAAGAAAAGAGGAAAAGGGGAGAATTTGAGATGACGACTACCACCCAAACAGACAGCCTGTACAAAAAGGAATACTTCGGAAGAATTTTTGAACTGAAAAAATACGCTCCGGAAGCGTTTGAAACGTTCTTCAAGTTCAATGACCAGGCGTTGGCGGAAGGGAAGCTGTCCGTCAAATTAAAAGAACTGATTGCAGTTGCCGTGGCCCATATCACCGGCTGCCCGTACTGCATCGACTTGCATGTAGTCAATGCCAAAAAGAATGATTCCTCCAAGGAAGAAGTGGCTGAAGCGATCTTTGTCGCGACAGCGCTCAAAGCGGGCTCTGCCCTTGCACACGGGGTGAACGGGCTGAATGCCTACGACGGCAGCGGTGACGGAGAGTTCTACAAAGCATCCTACTTCAATCGCCTGCCGGAGTTCGCGGAGCTGGACGAAGAGTCCTTTAAAACATTCGTGAAGTTTGACGGCGCTGCCCTCAAGGCAGGGAAATTGAGCGTGAAAGAAAAGGAACTGATTGCAGTTGCTTCGGCACACACCACCGGCTGCGCCTACTGCATCGACCTTCACACGAAAAACGCCAAGAAAGCCGGCGCCAGCCTCGAAGAGATTTCCGAGGCGATTTTCGTGGCGGTTGCACTCAAAGCAGGTTCCGCGATTGCGCATAGCGTAAATGCGCTGAACGCTTACGGCAATTAATCAAGAATTTCAAAGACGCCTCCGCATCCTTTTTTTGTAGGATGCGGAGGCGTCTCTTTTTCTTTCCGCACCTTGAAGAAACTGGCGGATTCACTTTTTGGAATAGTGCGGAATTAAGTTTTTCTATTGCAATCATTTAGCGGAACTGATTATACTTTAAAACAGTGAATCGCTAAAGAAACGATCCTTTAACAATTACGAAAGCGATTCCATGAAATTCCGTGCGATTGTACATCGGAATTTTTCGTTCTTGAGAAGGGTTGATTAAGCAAGCAAGGGGTAAAGCACACATACATGAAAACGTGTTCAGCCATTGTTGAAAACGTTATTATCGTTGCGGTTTTCTGGACCGCTTGAGAGTCCGCAGGGGGGCCGGTCTTGGATCGGATGCGGACGGGTCCGGAAACCGTATCATTTTTTTCAAGAAAGGTGACAGAGTATGATTGAGATCAACCAGATTACTACATTGTTCCTGGCAGTGGCCCTCTACCTGTTGGGGATGGCTCTCGTTAACCGGATCGGCATCCTGGACCGGTTCCTGATTCCGGCGCCGGTCGTCGGCGGCCTGATTTTCGCTATTGTGGCATTTATTCTGCAGTCTACGGGCGTCGTGGAAATTGCTTTGGATACTTCTTTGCAGTCGCTCTTCATGGTCGCGTTCTTTACGACGGTCGGACTGGGCGCCAGCATGAAACTGATCAAGCTGGGCGGGAAGCTGCTCATCATTTACCTGATCTTCTGCGGGATTCTCATCTTCATGCAGAATGTCATCGGTGTCTCGCTTTCCAAAGTGTTCGGTATCGACCCGCTTCTCGGAGTCAT
>CAKQBC010000554.1 GCA_934215995.1 uncultured Bacillus sp.
TTTTCCGCGTCCAATTTAAGATTATTGCCGAACACGCCAATCGGGAATTCGACCATTTTCTTTTCGGTGAATATCTTCAACATTTCCATCAAGCCATCCTGGAATTTTGGGGCACTCGGATACTCATACTACACTGGAGTATTATCTTCGAATTGATAAGAAGCAACTCCTGAGATGTGGACTCGAAGTCCCTCGTTTTTCCTGGGAAGCCAATGAGGAGGTATTCTGATGCTGAAACAACAGCCAGTCGGACAACTTGCTGCAATTATTGAAGATTTCATCATTTTCAAGAGATCGCAAGGCTGTAAATATTTGATCGAGGAAAATATACTTCATCGTTTTTCCGTTTTCAGTACAAAATATTCCATCAAGGGAAAAGTCATTCCTTCAGATATGCTGACAGCTTGGTTTGAAGCGGTTCCAGGAGAACGGAATAGTACTCGTTTAACCCGGTGTGTTTCTACGTATGCCTTTCTTCGTTATGCCATGGATTACGGATACAAGGCAAATCTTCCTGAATTTCCACGCATCAAACGTGAAGAATATATCCCATATATATTTACCAAAGAAGAATTAAGGTCATTTTTTAAGGCGTGCGATTCTTTGTCCGCATATCCTGGCAGCCATCGACATGAGATTGTGCCGGTAATATTTCGTTTACTATATGGCTGTGGTCTGAGAGCCTCGGAAGCAGCAGCCTTGAGGATTGGCGATGTTGATTTGGAACATGGTGTTCTGACAATACGAGAACCGAAAAATAGGCAAGACCGCTATGTCCCGATGTCCGCGTCTGTATGCAAAGCTATGAAGTGGTTTCACCATCATGCTCACTCGCCAGACCTTGAAAATGACGCTTATTTTTTTAGGGGGAAGTACAATGATCATATTACCAGGCATCGTATTTATAAATGGTTTCGTCTTTGCTTACGTAAAGCCGGAATTTCCCATTCAGGAAAAGGGCATGGGCCCAGAGAACATGATCTCCGGCATTCATTTTGCGTACATTCATTGGGGCAATTATATAAAAGTGGCCGGGATATTTACAGTGATTTGCCGATTTTGTCGGTTTACATTGGCCATAAATCCATTGCGGCAACCCAGTCTTATCTGCGTCTTACAGCAGAAATGTATCCTGATATTTGCTCGCGGATGGAAGATTTCGCCCAAATTATCCCTCAAACAACGGAGGGCTTTAACCATGCGGAATGATTCTTTTTCCCACCTGCTGTCCAATTATCTGACGCAATATCTTCCTGGGATAAGAGGACTCGGGACAAACACCATTTTGTCATACCGGGATATGTTTAAAAATCTGGTCATCTTCTATGAAACGGTTTTGAAAATTAAGCCAGAGAAAATCATGTTCAACAATTTCAATGCTGAAAATATCAGACATTTTCTCAATTGGCTTGAAGCCGAACGGAATAAGTCTATTTCCACCCGAAATGTACGTTTGGCATCTTTGCACGCGTTTGCCAGGTTTATCGAAAGAAGGAGCCCGGAAAACATTCAAAATATGCAGGAAATTCTTTCGATCCCATATAAAAAATCGTCTTCTCCCATGCCGCTATTTCTTTCACCGGAAGCTACAAAACTTCTTTTGAACATACCGGATCCTCGCTTGAAAAGGGGGCGACGGGATCGCGTGTTATTGAGCCTACTCTACGATAGCGGTGCTCGTGTACAGGAACTTTGTGACCTTGTGGTTGCCGATGTCAGATTGGATTCGCCAGCAACCGTAAAGT
>CAKQBC010000555.1 GCA_934215995.1 uncultured Bacillus sp.
GTCCTGATGATAGGGCTGTTACTAGAAACACTTCCCGGCAATGATGCTCTTTTGCGAGCAGGAGCATCTGTTCCAGCAAAACAGGGAGTTCCATAGACGGAAAAGCAGGCACGCATACGAATGAACGCAGAAGGCCTTGTTCCCCGTACAGCTTCAATCCCGCTATTGCCATTATATCCTTTCTCTCATTCTCCGCCATGATATACAAGCATCCTTCGGAAAAAGAGGAACCTGCCTCTGTTATGAACTGTTCGATTCTCCCATAGTCAGCAGCGATTCCTTTTCGAATTGTCAACATACGCATCTCTCCATCTCTTCCTTTTTTGGTCCCGGACCCTGCAATCCGGATTTCTGCAGCCGGCCAAATTGGTTGTTGATACATGCTTATGCGACAATTCTATTTTTTATCCCCTATTAATCGGCTGTTTCGCTTCAGTTTCAGTATAATCCACTTTATTCTATCATTGCTGTATTTAAGATGCACATTTTACTATTCTTCTCCACAACAGTTATCCACAATCCACAGGTTTTCCGAATAAAAAAGAAAAAACCTCCGAGTAGCCGGTATCGGAAGGTTTCCATCTGATCTTAAAACAGGCTATTAAACATTTCCACCAAAAACAGTTTTTTTTCAACTACATCCGCTTGGCTTTCATCTGCATACACAGATGCAGCTGCTACTTGTTCTTCTTCCTCTTCTTCCTCATCCTCTTTTTGTGCCTGTTTTTCTTTCTTGTTCACAGACTCCGTTTGTTCCGGTTCTTCTTCATTCATTTCATCCTCATCATCTGCCATCGGAGACTGGCTGACGGCTGTTCCGTTAGAGAAATCAAGGAAGCATAGCGGCGGGAACAGAACACACCACCAATTGGCACCCTTTCCTTCTCCTAATGTGATGACGATCGCCTCGTATTCCCCTGCAGGATATAAATATTGCCCGTACAGCTTCGTCGGAAATTGCGCAGGGCCAAATGAGACTGCCACTTCCTGATCAAGCCCATGTTCCGCCACATACCTTTCAGCAATCGTTTGAATGTCCGGCAGATGGCTGTTGATAACATCCCTTGCAGTATCCAGCGACGTCAGATCCTTCACCCACTCCGTTATGTTTGCATTCACCTCATCACGGATCGCTTTTTTAACCGTCTGGTCTTTCTCACTGTCACTATTGGCCAGAATACGCAAACGAATCGCCTCATCCGGTATAATGACCGTTTCCTCTGAAGCATCCGCACTGTCTGGTTTCGGTACATAAATGCTCACCGCCAAACTGATGCACAACATTACTATATATAAACTAGCCGGATTGTATTTTTTCATCTTCTCCACTCCCCCTCAAAAATAAGTGTGGACAAGATCCGGCTATCTTAAACTAGCAAAATAGATTTTTTTGATATTATCCTGCGATTTTTATGAAAAAAGCCTTCCTTTCGGAAAGCCTTATTTCTCCGCAAAAACCATGCGGTCCTTGCCGTTAATATCAAATTCAACCGTCACATTTGCTTCCGGGAAAGCTTCCTGCATCAGACGTGCGACCGACTCACCTTGGCCTGCACCCACTTCAAAGCCGATCACAAAATGGTCTTTTACGACATTCGGCAGATCCTGTGCAAACCTCCTGTATAAATCAAGGCCGTCTTCTCCCGCAAACAAAGCGATATGCGGCTCATGATCTGTAACCACTACCGACATCGTTTCCGCATCGCCAACCGGAATATATGG
>CAKQBC010000556.1 GCA_934215995.1 uncultured Bacillus sp.
CACCCATCCCTTCAGGAGAATAGTATAATTCAAAAAAGATATTTTCGCCGTATTCCTTCAGTTCATCCGCCTTGCTGTTATATACAAAGCTTTCCGTATACTTTCCGAAAATGATGCTTAAAATCAGGAAAGCCACGATGATGATGCTTATATGGCTCAGGAATTGCTGGTAAATGAATTTGATTTTCATTACTTGCTGCCTGCCTGTGTCTCGTCAAACTTATAGCCTACTCCCCAGACCGTATGGAGAAAAGGCTGGCTTTCGGTGCCAATTTTATTTCTTAGCCGCTTAATATGTACATCCACTGTCCGTTCGTCGCCATAAAATTGATATCCCCATACATTTTCGAGCAGCTGTTCCCTCGTGAAAACCTGCTTCGGGCGCTGCACGAAATAGGACAATAGGTCAAACTCTTTTGGCGTCAGATTATCAATCGGCTTTCCATCCAAAAATACTTCCCTTGTGTTTTTATTAATAGAGAAATGGTCTGTTTTCACAGAGTTTTTATCTTCTGCCGGGATTGGCTGCATCACTTGGAATCTGCGCGTGACCGCCTTTATCCTCGCCATCAGCGCTAAAGGGCTGAACGGCTTTGTCACATAATCATCCGCCCCCATCTCGAGGCCGAGCACTTGGTCCGATTCGCTGTCCTTTGCTGTCAGCATGATGATCGGCACCGTTTTCCCCTCCTGCCTCAGTTTTCTGCAGATCGTGACCCCATCCATTCCCGGCAGCATCCAGTCAATGATCAGTACATCCCATTCCTCGTTCATTGCCCTTGTATATCCGTCCATCCCATTATTTATGAATACACCTTCAATGCCCTCCTTGGCAAAGAACATTTCAACCATGGAAGATACACTTTCATTGTCTTCTATCATTAAAATCCTCATAACGACCACTCCTGATCTTCAATTCTATATTTAAATAGCATCGTTTGTTTCAACTTATACCGTTGCCATCAATTTTTCAACCATTAGATGATTTTTTCAGTATTCTTACAGCTTTTGAAATAGGTTGTTAATAATTTATTCAAATTTCGGAGGTACCCTGATGATAGATAGTTGACCAAACGGCAGACGAGCCGCTATCTACATAATGGATCTTTTAAGGAGAGATTGACATGAATTTTATTAAACGTGCTCTTTTGAGCGTGAAGGCGAGGAAAGGGAAAAGCCTATTGCAGCTCTTCGTATTTTCCGTAATCTGTGTCCTTGTACTATCCGGCCTGTCAATCCAATCAGCAGCCAATAAAGCCACAGATCTGGCACGGCAGCAGATGGGGGCATCGGTCACACTTCAGGTTGATATGCAAAAAGCCCGTGAAGAACAGAAAAGTTTGATGGAAGCGGGAGAAAAGCCAAGCTTCAGCCAAACGCCAATCGAAGTGGAAACAGCAGAGGAACTCACATCCTACAGCAATATCAAAGGTTACAACTTCTACTCTTCCACAACCGGAACAGCCTCAGACTTCGAACCGGTTGAATCGAGCTCCTCTTCCGATTCATCAGCATCGGTGATGGACAGCCCTCCTGGCGGTGAAGGAATGCGCGACGGCGGCATGGCGCAAGGCGATGTGAGCTTATCCGGAGTCCTATTCACTGATTCAACCGATAACTTCATGGATGAAACAGCCACTATTATAGAAGGCCGCCATCTTACGGATGAAGACCTGGATTCACAAGTCGCGGTCATCGAAGAAACACTCGCGGAACAAAAC
>CAKQBC010000557.1 GCA_934215995.1 uncultured Bacillus sp.
TCTTCCAGAACGTTCGTAAATGCCTGCAGAAATTAACGAAGCTCTTATCGTTGAGTGGTACTCTCGTTAATAATACGCTTTACTTTGAAAAACCCGGAACAATCCTGTTCCGGGTTTTTTGTTTGGATTAGATCCCTACACCTCGATATTCCCTGAACCAAAAGAAAAAGAGGCGGCCTCAGGCAGGCCGCCTCTTTCGCTCCATTAATATTGAATCAATGTGTATTTCTTTTTGCCGCGTCGGATTACGGTGAACTGCCCTTCCACTTTATCCGCATCGGATAAAGCGTATTGCAGGTCCGTCACTTTATCGCCATTGATGCTGATGGCACCATTCGTGATATCTTCACGGGCCTGGCGTTTTGACGGAGATATTTTTGCATTCACAAGTACTTCTACCAATGTTGTGTCGGCACCCTCTTCTAATGTGTAAGATGGCACATCCTTGAAACCTTGCTTGATTTCAGCCGCCGTCAGCTTCTTGATGTCGCCGCTGAATAAAGCCTGTGAAATGGCGATTGCTGTATCCAAAGCTTCCTGGCCGTGGACCAGGCGTGTCATCTCTTCAGCAAGGGCTTTCTGGGCCTTGCGAAGATGCGGTTCTGTTTCCACTGACGCTTCAAGCGCTTCTATTTCTTCCTTGGAAAGGAACGTAAAGATCTTCAGGTATTTTACAACATCTGCATCTGCCGTATTGATCCAGAATTGGTAGAACTCATAAGGAGATGTTTTCTCGGCATCAAGCCAAACTGCGCCGCCCTCCGTTTTACCGAATTTCGTTCCATCGGATTTTGTTACAAGCGGAATCGTAAGGCCGTATGCTTTCGCACCTTCTCCTTGCGTTTTACGGATCAGTTCAAGGCCTGTCGTAATGTTGCCCCATTGGTCGCTTCCTCCGATTTGAAGGCGGCAATTATGGTTTTCATACAGATGCTTGAAATCGATTGCCTGGATGATTGTATAAGTAAACTCAGTGAATGAGATACCCGTTTCCAGACGGGAAGCGATCGTATCCTTTGATAGCATGTAGTTGATCCCGACATGCTTTCCGTAATCCCTCAGGAAAGTGATCATGTCCATCGATCCGATCCAGTCGAAGTTGTTCGTCATAACAGCTCCGTTTTCCCCGCCGAAGTCAAAAATCTTCTCAAGCTGCTTCTTCAGGCACTCAACATTGTGCTGGATTGTTTCCACGGATTGCAATTGGCGCTCCTGTGATTTTCCGCTCGGATCTCCGATCATCCCTGTTGCCCCGCCGACCAAAATGATAGGCTGATGCCCGGCCTGCTGGAAACGGCGCAGCGTCAGGAAAGGCAGAAGATGCCCGATGTGCATGCTGTCTGCTGTCGGGTCAACACCGCAGTATAGAGCAGTTGGCTGTTTCAATTGGTCCTTTAAGCCTTCCTCATCTGTTTGCTGATAAATGATGCCTCTCCACTGTAAGTCTTGTAACAATTCCATTTTACTTCCTCCTAATGGCTTATTAAAGTCAGGTTCTGCCTGTCGGTAAATCGCAATGCATTAGATTGTTTTTTCCCGAAAAATAAAAAAGCCCCTTCATAAATGAAGGGGCGAAATAATCGCGGTACCACCCAACTTGAGGAATGAACATTCCTCCACTTGAAAAAGATAACGGTTATGAACCGGTTGCGGCTACTTGCATGACAAGCGTTCCCCACAAATGCTCCAGGCGGTAATTCATATATTTATATGTACCGGT
>CAKQBC010000558.1 GCA_934215995.1 uncultured Bacillus sp.
CAAGTGTGGACGGGGATGAGTTGTGCCTGGGTGTCCGTGATAATGGGAAGGGGATTTCTTCTAAAGAGCTGAAGAAAATCTACACCCCGGGTTACAGCACAAAAGCCCACACCGGGATTGGGCTCACGTTTGTCCAGGCAGTCGCCACCGGTCACAGAGCGGACCTGCAAGTGCAATCCAAGCTTGGCGAGGGCACGGTTTTCTGGCTCAGATTCCCGAAGGAGGTGGTTCGGTTTGAACGTGCTGATTATTGATGATGACAAGACCTTGAGGTATATGCTGGGTGAAATCTGCAAGTATGCCGGGTGGGCGTTCGTCACTGCGGCCAATGGCGAGGAAGGCCTGGCGAGTTTTGAGAAGGACAAGCCGGATGTCGTGTTGGTCGATTACCATATGCCTGTTATGGACGGTTACCGTACCCTCACGGAAATCCGGAAACGGGATTATTATGTGCCGGTCATTGTTCTGACCGTGGACGAGCGGCAGGAGGTGGCCGACAAGTTTTTAAAGGCCGGCGCCACCGACTTCGCATTAAAGCCGGTTCGGGCACCTGACATCATTGCCAGGATCCAGCTACATATGAGGCTGGTCAATATGCAAAAAGTGATCGGCGCAAACGAACAGAAGTTCAGCCAAAAGGGCATCAGCAAGCCTACATTGAGTCATCTGGAAGACTATATGAAGTCCCTGCAGGAACCGGCATCGGTCAGTGAGATTTCGGATGCCATCGGGCTGGCTTATCCGACAGTCTATCGGTATATGATGCATCTGCTGGAACTGGGCAAGGTCGAACAGGATGTGAGTTACCAGAAGGTCGGGCGGCCAAAAAATCTGTACCGCTGGATTTCTGCCTGATTTTTCATACCGCTTTTTTCTCTTTTTTTTCTGTAAACAAAGAAAGACTTCTCACCTATAATCAAACCTAAGTTTTTTGATAAATGGGAGAAATTTTGAGAAGGAGCGGTTTGATGGAACACTTTGGCTTATGGTCATTGCTGCCTTCCGTGGTGGCTTTGACGCTTGCGATCTCTACGAAGCGTGTCATCCCTTCTTTGTTGGCGGGTATTCTCATCGGAACGATGATGAACGATGCCAGGGAATCGGGGATTTTACATTCGATCTTCTTTTCGGTTGTAAACATGTTCAGGGCGGTTGCCGGTTACCCGGCTAATCCGGATGAAGGCATTTATGGAATGGGGCTTTCGAAAGACCCCGGCCGAGCGGAGATTCTGATTATCGTCTTGCTGCTCGGAGCGTTTATAGCCGTACTGAATAAGTCAGGCGGCGCATACGCGTTCGGCCAGTGGCTGGCGAATAAAGTAAAGACCAAGGAGGGCGCGCAAGTCTCCGCTTCACTGATGGGGGTCTCTCTCTTCACCAGTGCGTACTTCAGTTCGCTAGCGACGGGTACGGTGTTTCGGCCAATTTTTGATAAGATGCGGATCTCCAGGGAAAAGCTCGCGTTTTTCCTGGACTCCACATCAGCCCCAATCAATACGCTTGTCCCGATCTCGGGTTGGGTCGCATTCATGGGGGCGCTGATGGTCGACAACATTGCAAGTGTGGATGACCCGATTAAGGGGCTTGTCCAGACCATTCCGTTGAATTTCTATAACCTCGTCATGCTGGTCATGGTCTTCCTGTTCGCTACGGGCAAACTAAAAGACTACGGCCCTATGAAAAAGGCGGAAG
>CAKQBC010000559.1 GCA_934215995.1 uncultured Bacillus sp.
GAGCATATGAGAGTACTGGCAATTGACAGCTCAGGAATGACTGCAACAGTGGCAGTTGTAGAAGATACGCAAACAATTGCGGAATATACAGTAAATTTTAAAAAGACACATTCACAGACATTGTTGCCGATGATCGATACAATGGGGAAGATGATAGAGCTTGATCTGAAATCAATAGATGCGATTGCTGTAGCAGGAGGACCGGGTTCATTTACAGGTCTTCGAATTGGGTCAGCTACGGCAAAAGGATTGGGGCTGGCATTGGAGAAACCATTGATCCACGTGCCGACAGTAGATGGATTGGCGTATAATCTTTACGGATGCCAGGATATTATTTGTCCTATTATGGATGCCAGAAGAAGCCAGGTATATACCGGACTTTATAGCCAGCAAGGATAGAGAATGTCTTAATTTTTAAAAAAACCTGTCCGTACATGTTTAAAACATTAAACAAGACTTCCCCTTCACTCGTTTTTCCTTCTCTTATAGTAAGAAATCCCCCAGCATTCCCCCTGTCCATACTATTTGGCACAATACTTGCATTGTATTCCACTAGCAGCATATCAGTAATTCATCAGAACGAAAAAAACGCTGTGAATGTATTAGCCATAATATTTAAAGGGGGAAATGCATGATGTTACGAAAGAAAGCCTGGTCACTTTTGGTCTTATTGATGGCGCTTACAGTTGCCTTGGCAGCTTGCAGCAGCGACAGCAGTAACGGCAAAGAAAAAAATGGAAAAGAGACTGACGGAAGCAAGAAAGAACAAGTCCTTAATTTAGCGGCAAACGACATTGCAACGCTGAATTCCCTAGGAAGCTATGAAGCCGGTTCCTCTGTAGTAATGAGCAATATCTTTGAAGGTCTTTACAGACTTGACGAAGAAAGCAAACCTGTCGAAGGGATTGCCGAATCCCATGATGTATCGGATGATCAAAAAAAATATACATTCCATCTGCGCAAGGATGCAAAGTGGAGCAATGGGACGCCAGTAACTGCCCATGATTTTGAGTATGCCTGGAAAAAGGCAGTTGGCGCCGAAACGTTAAGCCCATTTTCATTTTTAATGGCCCAGATCAAAAATGCCTCTGCCATCCAGACTCCGAATGATCCGCTTTACAACAAACCTGACGAGTTAGGGGTAAAAGCAACCGATGAGTACACGCTGGAAGTAGAGCTTGATAATCCGACGCCTTACTTCCTGAGCCTGGTTACCATACCGGTATATTATCCGCAAAACAAGGAGTTTGTCGAAGCACAGGGCGACCAATATGCATTGGGCACTGATAAAATAATTTATAACGGGCCTTTCGTTTTGGATAACTGGAAACAGAGTACAAGCTGGACCTATAAGAAAAACCCTGATTATTGGGATGCGAAAAACGTAAAATTGGAAACCATCAATGCAACTGTGCTAAAAGAAACTTCCACAGCGGTAAATATGTACGAGGCAGGCCAACTGGACACCGTAGGAGTCACTGCCGAATTCGTGGATCAATACAAGTCCAGCGAGGAGTTCTCGACATATCTGGATTCCACTATTTATTTCATTCGCATGAACCAGCAAAACAAAAACCTGGCAAATGTAAATATCCGCAAAGCCCTTGATTTCGGATGGGATAAACAGGGTCTGGAAAAAATATTGAATAACGGATCGGTTCCTGCCGGTTATGTTGTCCCGAAAGAATTTG
>CAKQBC010000560.1 GCA_934215995.1 uncultured Bacillus sp.
CCTCAATGTGCTGCCGGATAAACTTAGGGAAATCGCCGAACTTAGGGTTGCCTATCAGGATGTGACCCTGAAAGAGCTGGGTGAGATGGTTTCGGGGGCGAAAGTAAGCAAATCAGGTGTAAATCATCGCCTGCGGAAAATAGATGAGATTGCAAATAAGCTGCGGGCAGGGGAGTCCATTCAGTTAAAAGAGTAGAAGGGGAGATTAGGGAATGGTTGAAAAAAAAGTCGAAGTACGTTTGAAAAGTGGTTTGCAGGCAAGGCCGGCGGCGGCATTTGTTCAGGAAGCAACACAGTTTTCCAGTGACATCTTCATTGAAAAGGACGGCAAAAAGGTCAATGCCAAAAGCATCATGGGCTTAATGAGCCTTGCGGTAGGGACAGGCACGACAATCACCTTAAGTGCAGATGGTACGGATGAAGAACAGGCGCTTGACTATTTAAGTGCATTTGTCGATAAAGAATCATAATAAAAAGGAGTGTGAATCACACTCCTTTTTATTATTGTCTTATTTTTTCTTGTCTTCGCTCGGGTTGCGAGAGATAACGTGGTCGATCAGGCCGTATTCTTTTGCCTTTTCAGCAGGCATGAAGTTATCACGCTCTGTATCGCGCTGGATGACCTCCATTGGCTGTCCTGTGCGTTCTGAAAGGATTTGGTTCAGTTTTTCACGCAAGTACAGGATTCGGCGTGCGGCGATTTCGATTTCAGTCGCCTGTCCTTGTGCGCCGCCAAGCGGTTGATGAATCATGACTTCACTGTTCGGAAGCGCATAGCGTTTCCCTTTTTCCCCTGCAGCCAGAAGGAAGGCACCCATTGATGCTGCCATTCCGGTACAGATAGTGGACACTTGTGGCTTGATGTATTGCATTGTATCGTAAATGGCCATGCCGGCAGTGATGCTTCCGCCAGGGCTGTTGATGTATAGGGTAATATCTTTTTCCGGGTTTTCTGCTTCCAAGAACAGCAATTGCGCAACAATTGAGTTGGCTACGTTGTCATCGATCGCACTTCCAAGCATAATGATCCGGTCTTTCAGAAGGCGTGAGTAAATGTCATATGCACGCTCGCCGCGATTTGTCTGTTCAATAACTGTTGGTATTAAATTCATCGAACTGATTCCTCCTTGATTAGAGAATATTTTCTTAGTAAATTCTCAATGTAATCGTTGTAACCATATGATACACTTTTTGGTCAATTTAGGTCAAACAAAAGAGCGCGGTTTTACCAATATTTTGTTCGACACAAAAAGATGGCTGATTGCATAAAAATCGGCTCTTTTAAAAGCTTATGTAGGTCATATTCCATCTTACCCATAGTCCATATCTTTAAACGTGGTTACAGCACATAAATTAACGTCAATCGCAAAATGGGATGACGTCTTCCTATTTCCGGTAGTATAAGGAATAATCGCTATTGCAAGAAAATATTCGAGAAAAATCGATTCCATTATTGCAAAGTTTCTGTTTCTATCCTATAATTAAAAACGGACTTAAAACATGCCCTCGTGGTGCAACGGATAGCACGTAAGATTCCGGTTCTTGAGATGTGGGTTCGATTCCTGCCGAGGGCGTACCGAAAAGGACTTCAGCTTTTTAGCTGGGGTCCTTTTTTTTTGTGTGCGCCCTGCATGGGCGAAAACTTGGTGGTGAAAGTCCACTACAGGCTTGGCAGTAGGAACTGTTAG
>CAKQBC010000561.1 GCA_934215995.1 uncultured Bacillus sp.
ATATAAAGGAGAACAACGATGAACCGTAAAGTATACATCGTGACGAAGAAGAAAAAGAAGAGAAGAAAATTGGCGTTCATCATCATGGCCCCAATCCTGCTTTTGTTTCTTGCCGCATCCGCTTATGCCGTGAGCCTGTATATGAAAGCTGAAAGCGTTGCCGACAGTTCCTTCGAATCTCTAGACGGATCATCAAAGGAACTGGCTGAAGTTTCGAACAGCGTTGAAAATATGTCCGTCCTGTTTATCGGGGTGGATGATAGTGAAAACAGGAATTTCGGCGATTCAACACGATCTGACGCCCTGATCCTTGCCACCTTTAACAAGAAAGATAAATCAGTCAAATTACTGAGCATCCCACGTGATTCATATGTGTATGTTCCCGAAAAAGACAGGAATACAAAAATTAACCATGCATACGCATACGGCGGTGCAAGAACGACAGTCGAAACCGTCGAGGAATTGATGGGCTTCGATATCGATTATTATGTCCGGATGAATTTCTACGCATTCATTGACATTATTGATGCCCTTGGAGGCATTGAAGTCGATGTGCCTTACGAACTGCGCGAAAAGGATTCCACAGACAAAAACAATGCCATCTACTTAAAAGAAGGACTGCAAACAGTGGACGGTGAAGAAGCACTTGCTTTCGCCCGCACACGCCATATGGATAACGATATTGAGCGCGGAAAACGGCAGCAGCAGGTTATGGAAGCCGTAATCGACAAAGCAGCCTCTATCTCGTCATTCACAAAATTTGCTGATCTGATCGATGCAATCGGCAATAACATGAAGACAAACCTGACATTTTCACAAATGAAAAGCTTGCTTGCCTTCGCTGTAACGAATACGAATGAGTTGACGACCGAAACATTGCAGCTTCAAGGTGAAGACGGCTATATAGATGATGTGTATTACTTCATCTTGGATGAGGAAGCACTCGAGGAGACAAAAGAAAGCATGGAAGCCCATCTGAAAGGGATCTCCAAAAAGAGCGCCGACCTGGCTCAGGAAGACCAAAGCTTGAATGAAGATGATAATGATGATTTATAAAAGATAAAAGCGAAGCGC
The DNA here is from genome assembly GCA_934215995.1 of uncultured Bacillus sp. Classification (GTDB taxonomy): domain Bacteria; phylum Bacillota; class Bacilli; order Bacillales; family DSM-1321; genus Bacillus_AD. Next base: position 1,075 of record CAKQBC010000561.1, read on the forward strand.
ACATATTGAGGCGCTTCGCTTCTTTTTTTATAACACAACCGCTGCAATAAGCCCGAAAATGAAAAGCGGGATATTGTAATGGATAAACGTCGGAACGCATGTGTCCCAAATATGATTGTGCTTGCCGTCGGCGTTCAGGCCGGATGTCGGTCCGAGTGTGCTGTCGGAAGCCGGAGAGCCGGCATCGCCCAACGCCCCTGCAGTCCCCAAAAGGGCTGCTGTCGCCATCGGCGAGAAACCTGCCGCTGCACAAATCGGAATATAAATGGCCGCCAGAATCGGAATAGTACCAAACGATGTGCCAATCCCCATTGTCACAACCAAACCGATCAGCAAAATGACAAAGGCTACTGCCACTTTGGAACCATCCAGCATGCTGTTTGTTTTCTCGACCAGTTCGGTAATGGAGCCTGTCTCTTTCAACACTTCTGCAAAGCCGCCGGCAATCAGCATGACAAACGCAATCATTCCCATCATGGCTATTCCATCGTTCACGACACGGTCGCCATCCTTGAAGCTTACGACCCGAGCAAGGAAAAGAACGGCAATCCCTGTTAAAGCACCGAGAACAAGTGAATCAGCAACCAGTTGGACAGCAAGAGCGGCTACAA
>CAKQBC010000562.1 GCA_934215995.1 uncultured Bacillus sp.
CACTTTGCAATATCTTCTACACTCTCTCCTGTAATAGCGAAAAGAATATCACCATAGCCAAAATATTTCTTGCTTGTTAAAAGAGTCTCGTCTGTGTGTGACACACAATTTTCAAACCATACGCCGTAAGTGGTATAGATTTCACCATACCGAACGCACGGTGTACCTGCTTCACGGACTTGCTCTCTCGTAATACCTGAGCCACGATATACATTAGTTGCAATTTCTCCAAGTGTTTTGTACTCAACACCATCAGGGCATAGATTCCGAATCAATTCATCTAGTCTGGACATATCAAACTCCCTCAAAATTCTACATTCTACGCATAAGGTATTGCGGATAATCTTTCAAATATCTCTGTGCCCGGTTGCTCTTCATATCAATAAAACATAGCTCCGGCGGTTGATTTTTCATTCCTTCATTATGCTTATATGGCATAAGCCAAACAAGGAAATCTAAATCAGCTCCAAAAAGGCATTGCATAAATCGCCTATCTACAAAAGGAATGTGTGGGGCATCAAGCACTTGATACACTTTATTCGGGTCATATGGAGCCGCCGCATCCATAATGTTGCTGTGCTGTAGATATGATTCCGTCTCATCCATAACCAGGAACCCCATTTTATAGCCCGGATGCAATTCGCGGCACCTAGGGATTCGCTTAATGTGTGAAGAAAACACCTTTTGGGCGTGTTCATAATAGTTCTGATAGTTATGAATTTTATCATAATCCCCATCAGGAACCGCATTTATAAAGATGTTATCTTCTGGCACATTGGGAAAGGACTCCATTACCTCCCGCAGCAAGTCTCGCTCTCTTTTGAGCGTTGGGTTGTCACAGGCCTTTTTCCCCCGTTTTGTTGTAATAACAGTTTCGCTGTCATTCACCCGCATAACGTCAAACATCAATCTGTGGTCCCGTGAAAAATAGTCAGGAGGTTCATACGCATGGCCATTATTTGCTGTCCATTTTGGCCATTCTTTTAATATCGCACTAGTCAACTGCTTTTCAAATTTGCTATTTGATAACAGCATAATTTGATTGCATCTTACCTCACGCATATCTTTTATTATATTTTCTTCGTTATCCAGCCGTCCCATTCGAGTCTATCCCTCAATCTCCCCAATAATACGGTCAATCTCTTCCCTTAGCCTCTGCTCCCGCGCGACGATTTCCACAATCTCCGCGTTCAGCTTTCCAATATCGATCTTTTCCCTGGTATCCTCCTGCTCCACATAACCGGAAACGGAGAGATTGTAATTGTTCTTCTGATCTCCTACCTCCGCATTGGGCACCAGGCGGGCAAAATAGGGTTCGTCCTTGCGCTCTGCTACCGCAGACACAATCCGGCGGATATTTTCATCCGAAAGCCGATTGTTTTTCGTGACCTTCACAAACTCCTTGGAGGCATCCACAAACAGGATCGCATTGTCCGTCTTGTTCTTCTTCAAGAGCATAATGTCCACGGAAATCGTGACATTCAGGAAGAGATTTGAGGGCAGCTGAATGATGGCATCCACATAGTTGTTATCTACCAAATACTTCCGAATCTTCTGCTCCGCACCGCCCCGGTACATGATGCCGGGAAAGCAGACAATGGCCGCCGCGCCGTTGGAGGCCAGCCAGGACAGGCTGTGCATAATGAAAGCCATATCGCCCTTGGAGGCAGGGGCCAGCACACCAG
>CAKQBC010000563.1 GCA_934215995.1 uncultured Bacillus sp.
CTCTTCTCACATATATTTTACTCCGCTTTATTGCATGGCAGAATGAATGGAAGCATACTTTTACAAGATTGTTCACAGCCTTGCGCGAAGTCATCTGGCGCTGTCTGGATATGGGAAGCGTCCTCAAATGCTGTGGGACAGCAAGTGATCCAGTCCGCATGCGAGGAGCTCCGGAACAGGCATATTTACCTGGATTCGCTCCACTATAATCCAACTCAACGGAAAGGAAAAACCGGAAATGGGTAATTTTAGAAAACAACCTACGCAAGCTCAAATAAGGTGGTAAAAATGACTATTTCAAAGATCTATGGGGCGGCACTGAAAGTTATCTATTTTCTCCTCATGATTTTATTTATTGGAATTGTAATTTTTTTACTGTTATCGAATTATCCTTCACGTGATTTGAATAGTGCGGCACATTCCATAGAAGAGAATATTCTTCTTTTTCAAAAACTTATTTTTTCTGATACTCCCCCACAAAAGAAGGAAATGAATTCCTGTATCTATCTTTTTAACGGCTCTGATGATAAGATCAGTGAAAATATTCGCATGCAATATAATATCCCTGAGAATTTTGAATATTCTCTGGTGGGATTGTTGTTACAAGATAAAAAGGAAATTTTTTCTTTGTTGGAAAAGAATTACCACATCGTTGTTGCATGGAGATACACGAAGACACCTACAAAATATCATACAATACCATATGTAAGGATTGTTCCAGAAGGTTCTTGGCGAGGAATATCATCTGAAAATCTATTGTTTCCAACTTCATTGGTCTCTGGAGTTTTGCATGTTGAAAAGATTCAAATCAATAATATCCCATTGCAAGATTTACTGGAGATTTCTCCTGATGGAAAAATTTTAAATCAAGAAACTGAGAAAAAATTTTTAGAAAATGTCGCGAAATTATCACGTCGAGAACCATCAGTATAAAACATTCCTGCACTTGATGATGGTCAACTTTTATTCCGCCCTTCGTCCCACATCAGTCGCTTTCCTGACAATACTAGGCATTCTCAGTTTCCAGTTTAACGCCGTACCATTGTCGCAAGTGTCCTCTGGTACAGTCAAGACTCGCGTTCCGCAGAATGAACTCGTGACAGTCTGGTACCGGATCCCGAAAAATTACCATCCGCGCCAGGAACAGATGTCACGGGTGCTGGTTCTCTTCGGCGGGCGCAATAGTTCAGGCAAAGTCGGCTGTGGGTGATATCTGATATTTTGTGCACATTTTTTTGAGTAATTGCTGATTGCAAAAGTTACTCTGTTCCGCCCGCGTACCTCGATCTGCAAAATCGGCTGCGCAGGCGGTTTTGTTTTGCTGAGACTGGAAGATCTCGAAAGGGACGGCGCGCCGGTGTTGACGACAACGGCTTGCTCGCGCGCCTTGACTCGTATGCGCCCAGCGAGCCCCATGGTGAGGAGGAAGAGGGATTTTTTTGAGTGGGAATTTACCAAAAAGATGAATGCCGTCGGGCGGTCATATAGCCCGACGGCATTCATCTTTGGGCCATTTCCCCTTCGGAAAAATTTCCCCTTGATTCCCCTCACCATGGGGCTCGCTGGGCGCATACCTGGATCCGGAAACCTGTCCGAACCGCTGTTATAGATTTGGCAATTAACATTACTTGTATTTTCTGATTTTTGGTGTATAATATTTACCATTATGAGTAATTACACC
>CAKQBC010000564.1 GCA_934215995.1 uncultured Bacillus sp.
AAGGAATTGCCTGTACTTAAGCTGAATCCGGATAAACATTCCGTTTTTGATTTTGAGATGGAAGACATCTCTTTGGAAGGGTATGATCCTGAACCGGCCATCAAGGCTCCGGTGGCAGTGTAAGATGGGGGGCTTTAAGATGATCGTATCATTTATTGTGGCAATGGATGAAAACAGGGTTATAGGGAAAGACAATAAGATGCCATGGCGCCTGCCGGCTGAACTGCAATATGTCAAAAAAACGACGATGGGCCATTCAATTGTGATGGGACGCAAGAATTATGAGGCAATCGGCAGGCCGCTTCCGGGCAGAAGAAATATAGTCATGTCGCGTGACCATTCCTTCAAAGCAGAAGGATGCGAAGTTATGCATAGCCCTGAGGAAGTGCTTGAGAAGTGCGGGCACGAAGAGGAGATCTTCATTTTTGGCGGCGAGCAGATTTACCGGTTGTTCCTGCCATATGTTTCGAAGCTGTATATCACAAGAATACACCATTCATTCGGGGGAGACGTATTCTTTCCGGAAATCAATTACAGTGAATGGAAAGAAGTGTCCCGGGAAAAGGGTTTGACTGACGAGAAAAATCCGTATGAATACTACTATCATATTTATGAGAAAAAATAAGCAGCAGAAAGTGGGCATTTGCCGGGTTTTCCGGTAAATGCCTTTACTTATTTCCTCCTGGAGATCTTGCAGTCTTTGTGAAGATTATATTCCGATATGCATAGTCTTTTAGTCGGTTTTTGTTTATAATTGTTTCTGTAACTTTGTCCACAGGAGGAACAGCATAGATGAGAACTGTTGCTTTTTTTCTGTATTTCTTTGGTTACCTTTTTTACAGCATTCCATTTGTTTCAAAGGCCAAGAAATACGTTGACAGCACGAAGACAGTAGAACAGCAAAATGTGATCAAGCAAGAGAAACCGAAACAATGGGCACGGAATTTGATGAAGATCTCCGGTTCCGACGTGACTGTGCTCGGAATGGAGAATTTGCCTGAAGGAAAGGCATTGATTGTTTCAAACCACGAAGGAAACTTTGATATACCTGTTCTGATGAGTTCGATTCCTAAGCCATTCGGATTCATCTCGAAAATTGAAGTTAAGAAAATACCGGTGGTTGCCAGATGGATGGAAGTAATGAACTGTGTTTTCATGGACCGGAAAGATAGAAGGCAATCCATCAAAGCCATCAGGGAAGGCATCGGCATTATTAAAGAAGGAAACTCCATTGTCGTATTTCCCGAAGGCACGCGCAGCAAGGGCGGGGAAATTGCCGAGTTCAAATCAGGCAGCTTCAGGCTGGCGACGGATGCGCAGGCACCGATTGTGCCGATTGCCCTTTGGGGGACATCAACGATTATGGAAAAAAACAAAGGGTGGATCAAACCCGGAAAAGTCGTTGTTTCTATTCTTCCGCCGGTCAATCATGACCAGTATAAGGAATTGGAATCGAAGGATATTGCCTCTTTGATCCAGGGCATGATCGCCGAAGAACGCGGGCGAATCAGCCGTTGATCCTAAAACATCCGTAGAATAGCTGTCTATTTTACGGATGTTTTTTCATCAGCATAGCCTCGAGATTTCCTCCATCATGAATCTGAATTCTTCCTCATGGCAAAACTGTTCTACCGTGAAATTTTCTTTCACCCATAAAGCCAATTCCTGCGC
>CAKQBC010000565.1 GCA_934215995.1 uncultured Bacillus sp.
TGTTCGTATCCGCCGGACCGGGGTGAACCACATTCGCCCTAATATTAAACGGAGCCGTTTCGAGAGCGAGTGCTTTGGTAAATGCTTCGACCGCTCCTTTGGACGCTACATAACTTTGCAGCCCCGGGCGCGGCCTTGTAACGGAAACCGACCCTACATTGACAATCGAACCTTGATTCTTTTCCTTCATGTATCTGACAGCCTCCCGGCTCGTCAGAAAAACAGCTGTAGCATTGATATCCATCAGCTTATGCCACTCGGAGACTTCAACATTTGTAATCGATTTTGCTGCCTGTGCAATTCCGGCGATATTCACCAGACCATCCAAGCGTCCAAATTCTTCATAGATCTCTTTAAATACATTGACGATACTGGCTTCATCCAATAGATCGATGTTTTTCGAACGGAGATTTTTATCTTCTATTGACGATAAGGCTTCGGTGTTAATATCCAGGCCCACGACAGTGGCCCCATTTCTAAGCAGGTCTTTAACAACCTGCTGTCCCATTCCTCCGCCCGCTCCGGTAACTGCAATCACTTTTGAGGTAAGCTGACTCAAATGAATACCCTCCCATAATAAAAAGAACAAAGATTTTGATAATAAAAGATAAAAAAGTAGTAGTACATCATACATAGTATGTATTAAGCTGAATAGTAACATCTTGCTAAAACTTTGTAAATATAAAATTATTCCACTTGTATACAGAACGGAGGATGACCTTATGCAATTCGAGAAATTAAGTACTTCCAGCAAAAAATCAACTGAAATTGTTTCCCTGATTAAAGATAAGCTGCTGGACGGCACTTTGAAGAACGGGGATAAGTTGCCCACTGAAACAGAATTGGTTGAACAACTGGGGGTCAGCAGAACGCCGGTACGTGAAGCGATTAAAGTTTTGGAATCCATTGGAGTCATTCAGATTAAGCGTGGTGAGGGCATGTTTATTACGAACAATCCTTCTCACTTTTCTTTGAACCCGCTGATTTTCAGTTTAATTATGCATAGCAACCGTACGGAAAAATTAATTGAGTTCCGTCAGCATTTCGAGATCCTGCTGATCAATATGATCCGTACGAACGGGTCCCCCGAAAAAATTAAAAAGATCGAAGAGGTCTACCAGAGTCAAACTCGGCGAATGAAGCCCGATTTAAGCTCAGAGGAGCTTGCTGATATTGACTTGGAATTCCATTATGCCGCACTTGAAGCAACGGAAAATGATTTTGTCATCGAGATCGGAAAAACAATCTATGAGTTATATAAGCCCAAAATGATCCAATCAAAACAAGCGGATACAATTGAATGGACACTTCAAACACACCGGGCTTACCTTGATCTCCTACGCCAAAAAGACGCAGCGGTCAATGAAGAACAGATCAATAAAATGATTTTCAATAACCGAACGTGGTTGGAAGAAGCAGAAGTAAATGATTAATCCCTTTAAGCAACAAAAAAGGCCTCTCACCAGTTTAGTAAACTGATGAGAGACCTTTTCTAAGAGGGCGAGATTACATCATGCCGCCCATGCCGCCCATGTCAGGCATGCCGCCGCCTGCTGCTGGCGGTTCCGGAATATCTGCAACAACTGCTTCCGTTGTGAGGAAGAGAGCTGCGACGGATGCAGCGTTCTGGAGTGCGGAACGCGTCACCTTTGTCGGGTCCACGATGCC
>CAKQBC010000566.1 GCA_934215995.1 uncultured Bacillus sp.
ACTAAGACCTTTGAAATAATAGAGAGTTGACATGAACAGAGTCGGAGAGTTTTTCTTTTAATACGGTTATTATGGTAAAATGGGGAAGATACTGAGTAGACGGAGGAAACAACGTGTTTATTTACTACGGCATTGCGGCATTAATCGTATTACTTGACCAATGGACGAAATGGCTCGTCGTTAAAAATATGGAAATAGGTGAAAGCATTCCCGTTTTAGAGCCATACATAGCGTTGTTATCACATCGGAATAGAGGAGCAGCCTGGGGTATGTTGGAAGGCCAAATGTGGCTATTCTACATCGTGACAGTGGCTGTTGTTGTCGGTATCCTCTATTATTTTCACAAACACGCAAAAGAACAGACGCTGTTGAAAATCAGCCTCATGATCCTTTTAGGCGGAGCGCTCGGCAATTTCATCGATCGGCTTTTCAGAGGTGAGGTAGTCGACTTTGTCGATGTTTTGATTCCGGTCATCAATTATGACTTTCCGATATTCAATGTAGCGGATGCTGCGCTGACTATCGGAGTAATTATGATGATTATTTATATTCTATTTGAAGAAAAATTGGAAAAGAAATAGGTGAAATCATGGAAGACTTCACATTTGAAGTAATAGATTTAGCAGGCGAGCGGATTGACAAGGCGGTTGCATCCCTTGAAGAAGAATGGTCCCGCACACAAATTCAATCCTGGGTGAAGGACGGGCTTGTATTAGTGAATGGAAAGCCGGTCAAGACTAATTATAAAACGAAGGTAGGCGACATCATTACGGTGATGCCGCCGGAACCTGAAGAATACAAGATTGAAGCAGAGGACCTCGGCTTGGAGATTGTATATGAAGACAGCGATGTCGTCGTAGTCAATAAACCACGGGGAATGGTCGTCCATCCTGCACCTGGGCATCTCAGCGGCACACTTGTCAACGGGTTGATGTATCAAGTGAAGGATCTATCAGGAATTAATGGGGTTATGCGCCCGGGTATCGTGCACCGGATCGACAAGGACACATCTGGGCTTTTGATGGTGGCCAAAAATGATTTGGCGCATGAATCGTTAGTCGATCAACTTGTGAAAAAAACAGTAACCAGAGTTTATACAGCGTTAGTACATGGGAATATTCCACATGATAACGGAACAATTGATGCTCCGATCGGCCGTGATCAGAAGGACCGTCAAAGTATGGCTGTCGTTGACAAAGGGAAGCATGCGGTGACCCATTTTACAGTTGTTGAGCGATTTGGACGCGAGCTCACCCTTGTAAAATGCCGTTTGGAGACGGGCCGTACCCATCAAATCCGGGTTCATATGCAATACATCGGCCACCCGCTTGTCGGAGATCCGAAGTATGGACCGAAAAAAACGCTGCCTTTCCCTGGACAGGCACTGCATGCCGGTGTATTAGGGTTCACTCATCCACGGACCGGAGAATATATGGAATTTGAAGCACCGATGCCTGAGGATTTTGCGGAATTACTCGAAAAAGTTAGAAGAAGCCATTGACATCTTCCGATCCAAAGTTCTATACTAAGTCCAATGAATTAAATAGTAGTACCTTTAAAGACAGTCCAGAGAGGCTGGGAAGGTAGAACGGAACGTAGGGGCGAAGTGTGTCTGCGGACACTTGGCGACCATGCATGATTGTTGTACGTACAACCT
>CAKQBC010000567.1 GCA_934215995.1 uncultured Bacillus sp.
AATGCGCTTAAGTATGATGCTGCAGCACTCGGAAACCATGAATTCAACTACGGGCTCGACTTCCTTGAGGAAACATATGATGACGCCGAATTTGATACGGTCAATGCTAATGTATATAAGGCCGGAACAGAAGACAATATGTTCAAGCCTTACAGCATCCAGGAAAAAGAAGTGACCGACCAGAATGGGAATAAACATACATTGAAAATCGGTTATCTCGGGCTAGTTACACCCCAGATCACTGTATGGGACAGTTCCCATCTGAGCGGAAAAGCCGTAACGAAAGATATCGTGGAAACAGCGGAGAAATTCGTGCCGCAAATGAAGCAGGAAGGTGCGGATATCATCATCGCGTTGACACACTCCGGCTTCGACCAGAATGCGAAAGCTTATGAAGGCGCAGAAAATGCCATTTATCCGTTAAGCCAGGTTGATGGAATCGATGCAATTACTATGGGACATACACACACCGTCTTCCCGACCGAAAACGATAAAGACCTTAGCAGCCATTTCAAAGATACGTCCGGCAATCTTGTCAAAGGTGTCGATAACAAAAAAGGAACCATTAACGGCGTTGCAGCTGTACAAGCCGATTATGGCGGTGAAAAATTAGGGATCATAGACCTGACGATCACGCAAAAAGACGGCAAATGGGAAGTGACCGATTCCCAATCTTCCACGAAAGGAATCTATGACACAGCAACAAAGAAACCGACCGTGGAAGCGGATGAAAGCTTAGTTAAATTGATTGAAAAAGAGCATGAGGCAACAATCCAGTATACATTAAGCAAACTCGGCACGACTACGGCCGACATCCATAGTTATTTCGCGATGGTGCAGGACGATCCATCCATCCAAATTGTTACTGCCGCACAAACATGGTATGCAAAAAATTATATTGAAGACAATGCACCGGAATACAAAGACACACCTATTTTATCAGCAGGTGCCCCATTCAAAACAGGCTATAACAACCCTGAAGAGTTCACCCAAATTAAAAAAGGCGATCTGACAATCAGAAGCGCAAGCGATCTGTATCTGTATGACAATACACTGAAAGCAATCCTCATCAAAGGTTCTGACGTGAAAGAATGGCTTGAAATGTCCGCAGGGAAATTCAATCAGATCGACCCGAACAGCACAGCGGAACAAGAATTATTGAACGCTTCATTCCCTGGCTATAACTTTGATGTGCTCGACGGAGTGACGTACCAAATCGATATAACGAAACCTGCAAAATACAAAAATAATGGCACCCTCAACGATGCGTCCTCCAGCAGAATCATCAATTTGCAATATAACGGCAAGCCTATTGATCCGGATCAGGAATTCATCGTTGTGACAAACAACTATCGAGCTGGCGGCGGCGGAAACTTCCCCGGCATTCAAAACAGCAAATTGATCGTCGATTCAGCTGAAGAAAACAGGCAAGTGTTGATGGACTACATTACCGGAAATGGTGAAGTGAATCCGTCAATCGACAATAACTGGTCGATTGCCCCGATCAATGATAAAGTGAATGTCACATTCACAACCAGCCCGAAAGCGGAAGAATACAGCAAAGAGACAAAGTCAATTTCCTATACTGGTAAAACGGATGATAAAGGATACGGCGTATTCAAAATGGATTTAAGCAAACCGGACGCCGTACAG
>CAKQBC010000568.1 GCA_934215995.1 uncultured Bacillus sp.
GCAAGCAAATATGCCGGAAGAGTACGAGGCAAAAAGTTTAAGAACTGAAGCTATGGAAAAGGCGAAAGCTGATATTGCAGCTTCAGGCAAGGATTATGATTTCACCTTCATCCTGCATGCCGGATATGATGAGTCAGGTGTCTGGCAGGAGTTTGGGGAAATGATGTTCCAAACCGCAGAGGATGTAGCAAAGGAATTCGGCCCGCCTTTTGAAGGGTTCCCGAATTCCGCCAATACACGCTATGTTCCCTGGACTTCATGGCTTGCTGCGAAAAGCATCTGGTCAAGTGCCAGCCGCGGGGTTTCGATCCAAGGCGAAAATGATGGAATGGGCACCTTCGCTCATGAATTTGGCCATATTATGAATTTAGGGGATAACTACAACAATCCATATGGAAAGCCTGTATCCCGCTCCTATTCCGGACCTTGGGAATTAATGAGCCGCGGAAGCTTTAATGGGCCTGCAGGGCCGCATACGCGCTGGATGGTACTCCCTACTCTAGGCGGGTCAGCGCCGTCCCATCATATGCTCCGGAACAAGATCAAGCAAGGCTTCTTATCGGAAGACCAATACCTGAACATCAGCCGGGAAGAATTGGCTGAATCCGGACCTGTGTTTGCGGATATCCTTGCACGTGCCGTACCCGCTGGTGAAGAATTTGGCCGTAGTGCCCTTCACGGCATTAACATCAGCATGGAGGATCTGACTCCGAAAAACTCGCTTGAGGACGACTGGCGTGCTGATATGCAGCGCGGGGAAAAATGGTATAACAACTATACTGTTGAAGTTGTTGACCGAGTAGGATTCGACTCTTTCACTCCAGATTCCGGCGTTCTTCTTGCAAAGACAAAAAATTCTGAATCAGCACCAAACATTTGGGTCATTGACTCGCATGCGGAAGATATTAACCAGGTTGATTTTAAACGTCCTGACGGAACAGAAGCCATGTATTCCAAAGGGGATTATAGGCAGCTTTCCGATTCCCTCTTTAAGGCGGGTACTGCTGATGGTATTGTCAGCGAATATAAGGACGAGCATAACCGGCTTCACTTTTACATTTTAGATAAAAAGCTCGATAATCAAGGGGCACTCTCCTATCGAGTCGCTGTACGACATATGGATGACTCCGGCTCGTCTATGAGGGGAGTTGCTGCAGAAAACAGCAAAGTCCAATTTGCCGCTCCTGGCAGGGTTGCAGCCTATTATTTCAAGGTAACCAATACGGGCAATGCAGCGGATCTTATCCGCCTGGATGCAAAGACAGAAGCTGGATGGGAGCTCATGCTCGAGCATAATGTCATTGAAGTGCAAGCCGGCGAAACCGTGGAAGTGCCAGTTTACGTGAAAATTCCAAAAACCAAGCCTGTTCCGACAAAACTTACATTTACAAGTACATCTGAAACAGATCCTGCCAAAAAAGATACTGCTGCACGACGGGTTGGTCCAGGGGCAGGGAAATAATCTATAGACAGACTCTCTTTGCTGTCTCCATCGTAAATGAAAGGGACAGGCCCCGCCTGTCCCTTTTCATTTGCCTACTCACTAACGCAATCTGCACTGATAAAATTTCAAAAATCCGACAAACACCATGATTGCCCCGAACGTGTTGCATGCAACCCTTATCCAATTGATCATCAGAAATTCACGCGC
>CAKQBC010000569.1 GCA_934215995.1 uncultured Bacillus sp.
TCCACTCCGTTTCTTATGTGGACCCCCAATGAGGCAAAGGAATCTGTTTCGCGCCTGCAGTAGGTAGATAGAACGAGAGATGGAGGAAGCTTGCGAGTGAGAAATCATTGGACAAACTTTTATATAGGGAATGTTGAAATCAGGGTATCGGGTGAACAAGTGGAAGCATTTGTGAATGACTTGGCCAGAAGGAACATTCATGTTTGGAATATGAGAAGAGCCGGCAGCGAGGAGTTCTCTTTCCGGATGTCCCTTAAGGATGTCCCGAAGATGAGGGCCGTACACAGAAGGCACAGGCGCTGCAAAGTCAGTTTCGGCAGGAGGGCAGGTCTGCCGTTTCTTTTGAAACGGGCATGGCTTAATAGCGGATTCATTGTCGGGGCTGTCCTTTTTCTGTTTTGCCTGTTCCTCCTATCCAATGTTGTTTGGAATATAGAAGTGACAGGAGCCAAGCCGGAAACAGAATACCGGATAAGGCATGAACTGAAGGATATGGGCATCGAAAAAGGGAAATTCCAGTTTTTTCTGAGCGGATCTGATGATATCCAAAAGCAGCTGACGAAAAAAATTGATGCGCTGACATGGATCGGCGTTGAATTGAGGGGCACCTCCTTCCACTTGCAGGTTGTCGAGAAAAAGGAGCCCAAAAAAACAGAGACAGCCGGAAGGCAGAACCTGGTGGCCAATAAAAAAGCAATCATTCGTAAGGTTTTTGTGGAAAAGGGGAAGGCGGTCGTACAGGCAAACGATTATGTCCATAAGGGTCAGCTTCTTGTTTCGAGCAATATTTCCAATGGGAAAAGCACAGAGCTGGTGGCGGCTAAAGGGGAAGTGCTCGGCGAAATATGGTACAAGTCCACTGTCATAATCCCGCTGAAGACCCATTTCAATGTCTATTCGGGCTGGGAGGAGACGAAGCATTATATCGGTGCAGGGAAGGTTTCGCTCCCGGTGTGGGGTTTTAAGAAAAACAAAATGGAGAGTTATGAGAAAGATATAACGAAGAAGCCATTGTTCTTCTTGGGGTATAAGCTTCCTTTCAGCTACAATACAGTGACATACCGTGATAAAGAGACGATAATCAGGGAATATTCAAAACAAGAAGCAATTAAAAAAGGACAAGATACTGCCGAGTCGGACCTTAAGAGGCTGATCCCCAAAAACAGCGAAGTAATCGGAAGAAATATTTTGCACGAAGGATTGGACAATGGTAAAGTTGTATTAAAGATACATTACCAAGTACTAGAAAATATTGCAATCGAGCAACCGATTATTCAAGGAGATTGATGAATGACATTGGAACCGAAAATGATTGACATACAACTAGACAACCCGAACGAAGCTATGGAACTGCTTGGTATTTCGGATAATAACCTGAAGGCTCTCGAAAACGAACTGGATATTTCGATCATCACACGCGGCGGGAAGATCACTGTGGGCGGGGAGAATGCCGAAGCCGTCGAAAAGGCTTACGGCATCATTAAAGTCTTGCTTGCGGTCATAAGAAGAGGAATCAAAATTAGCGCCCGTGATGTGATGTACGCGATTTCCCTTGCTGAAAAAGGGACCCTCGAATATTTCACGGAAATGTACGATGAGGAAATTGCCAAGACCGCCAAAGGCAAACCGGTCAGAGT
>CAKQBC010000570.1 GCA_934215995.1 uncultured Bacillus sp.
CATACTTGGCCGTTTCGGTTAAGAACAGATCATGGACAACAAGGAACAAATCCTCTCTCTGCAGCCCTTGACGGACCTTATTCCCTTCTGGTGCAACAACAGCAGGGTTGGTTCCATAGACGTACATAGATTTAATCGGTTTTTCCAGTTCAAGGAGTGCCGAACCGATCCGATTCATATTAATGATGCGTGTATCCTTTTTGTGCAGGAGGTCAGGCCTTTGAAGGGCTCCAGTATTAAAAGCAAGATAGCCGGAGTTTCCCTTGATGGCACCGCCGCCCTTTAAGAGCCAGTGTCCTGTAATTGCAGGAAGACATGAAATGGTGCGGATGCACATTCCGCCATTGTCGTGATGCTGTGGCCCGTTGCCGATTCGGATAAAAGCAGGGGAAGTCTTTCCATACATACGGGCTAATTTCAAAATATCATCTTTGGGCACACCTGTTATGCCGGCTACTGTTTCAGGGTCATACTCCTTCACATGTTCACGAAGTTCCTGGTGGCCAACCGTATACTTTTTCAGAAAGTTCTCGTCCGCCAGATTTTCGGCAAACAAGACATGCATCATGCCAAGGGCCAGAGCAGCATCAGTGCCGGGAGTAATCGGTATAAACCAGTCGGCCATTTTTCCAGTCTGGTTTTTATGGACATCAATCACAACGATTTTCGCACCGCTCTTTCTTGCTTTTTGTGCGAGAATCATTTGATGCATGTTCGTGCTGACTGCATTAATGCCCCATAGAATAATGAGCTTTGAATGGATGGTATCTTCTGGATCTATTCCAAAGCTACCGCCCATTGTGTACGTATATCCAGCTGTACCGGCAGATTGGCAAATCGTCCTCTCAAGGCGTGATGCTCCGACTTTATGGAAGAAACGGCGGTCCATTCCTTCTGCGTTTAATCTGCCCATATTTCCGTAGAAACTATATGGCAGGATGCTTTCAGGGCCATTATTGACAATGAGCTCCTTCCATCTGGAGGTAATTGTGTCTATCGCCTCTTTCCACCCAATCCGTTCAAAATGACCATCACCTTTGGTGCCAGTACGCTTCATTGGATATTTTAGGCGATTCTTATCATAGATCCTTGAAGGCATGCTGCGGACCTTATTGCATATATTCCCCTGTGTTACGGGGTGATTGGGATCTCCTTCAATTTTTACGATTCTTCCTTCTTTTTTATGAATGAGAAGGCCGCATTGATCGGGGCAATCCAGGGAGCAAACGGATGGGAAAACACCATTTAAGGTTTTGCTGTAAGAGTTCATGTCCACATACTCCTTCATCATAGTATTTCGATCATAACATAAAATTCAGATTATTTGATGGGTGTCTGGGGGCATCGATCAAATTTTTATAATGAAACACCAAGCCTCATATTTGAAATTATTCTTTGTAAAAAATTTTATAAAATAGGTTGGTAGATTCAGAATACATCCGGGCAGGTGAACAGGGAAATGGCGATAAAAATTGCGATTGCAGATGATCATAAGCTCTTCAGAGAAGGGGTCAAACGGATACTGGAAATGGAAGAGGACCTTGAAGCAGCTGCTGAAGGGGAAAATGGCCGTGATGCTCTCATAATTGATAAGAATTATCTGTTTATAAAATGTTTTACTTTTGTTCGGCAA
>CAKQBC010000571.1 GCA_934215995.1 uncultured Bacillus sp.
GGTGGTTCGCTATGGATGATGCAGACTTCGAAAAAAAAGTTCAGGAAATTTGCTTTTATATAGAAGGGAATGCCAAGCTGAAAAGCGAATAATATCAAATAGAGAGAAATGAGGAGGATCAGCTGTATGAAAACATCCGTAAATATCCAAGATCAATTTTTGAACCAACTAAGAAAAGAGGGAACGTTCGTCACCGTATTTTTATTGAACGGGTTCCAGATCAGAGGGCAAATCAAAGGCTTCGATAATTTCACAGTATTGTTTGAAAGCGAAGGGAAGCAGCAGCTTGTTTTCAAACATGCGATATCCACTTTCGCTCCGCAACGTAATGTACAAATCAATTACGATGAAAAATGATACCATAGCATTTCGAAAAGCAGCCAAAACGGCTGCTTTTTCATTTGGGGTGCACATCCTCCACTCTTTTTTTCAAGGCATCCGACAGAGAAAAGATACTTGTTTAGAAGTTTTGTGAATATATATAGATAAATGATTATTTCTTGGGAAAGCGCAGAATTAGACAATTTCACACCAAACCGCAAGTTCGCTGTCATATTATGTTCTATTTAGGGAGCAAAAGAGTAAATGTCGACAAATACCGCCCGTACACTATAGAAATCGACTTACATGCTTTCCTGTTTCGACGCGGAAATTATACCATTGCACATCATTTTCCGGAAATAGAGGTATTATTCCATGAAAGAAATAGGGGTGAATAGGGTGAATGAACGTGCCAAAAAGAGAAACAGCGGCCAAATCAACATAGTGATCAGCAACCAAAAGAGAGCTCCTGTCCATAAAGAGCCGCCTGTTCAGGAATCCATGGAAAAAACAATCCATCCCCAACATGAAGTCCTGATGCAAATCGAAGAAGAGCTGGAAGCACTTGTCGGGATGGAAGAGATGAAAGGGATCATTAAACAGATATATGCTTGGATTTATGTCAATAAAAAAAGGGAGGAGCATGGATTAAAAGCGGGACGCCAGGTGCTCCATATGATGTTCAAAGGAAATCCCGGGACCGGGAAAACAACCGTTGCGCGGCTGATCGGGAAACTGTTCCAGAAGATGAATGTTTTATCGAAAGGGCATCTGATCGAAGCTGAAAGGGCTGATCTGGTCGGCGAATACATCGGGCACACAGCGCAAAAGACAAGGGACCTCGTCAAAAAAGCGATAGGAGGCATCCTGTTCGTCGATGAGGCCTATTCGCTTGGCAGGGGAGGGGAGAAAGACTTCGGCAAGGAATCAATCGATACGCTTGTTAAGCATATGGAGGATAAGTCACAGGAATTCATATTGATTTTGGCAGGCTATTCACGGGAAATGGACCAATTCCTCACGCTTAATCCCGGCCTTCATTCCAGATTCCCGCTTGTGATTGATTTTCCCGATTACGACATACCGCAGCTGATGGAAATTACAGACCGGATGCTGAAAGAAAAGGAATATGTGCTTAGCAACAGCGCAAGGCTTAAATTTGAATCGCATCTGACCCATATAAAGAATACGTGGAGCCCGATCAGCTTCTCGAATGGCAGGTATATTCGCAACGCTTTGGAGAAATCGATCCGGGCACAGGCGATGAGGCTGCTTTTAAGCGATACGTATGACAAAAAGGAGCTTCT
>CAKQBC010000572.1 GCA_934215995.1 uncultured Bacillus sp.
GACAATTTATAGCTTGCGGACTGTGGCCGCATAATTTTCGCCAGTTCGACTGTATCGATCGTCGGTCCATAAAAACCTGAAAATCCTGCTTCAAGCAGTTCATCCTGCAAAAAGGATAAATCGAACAATACATTATGGGCCACGAAACAGGCCTTATCAAGAAGCCTGATGATTTCCGGGGCTATGTCGGCGAACAAAGGGGCTCCCTCTAACTGTTCACTTTGGATCCCTGTCAATTCCTCGATAAAAGGGGTAAGAGGCTGTTCCGGGTTCAAAAACGTGGAAAACTGCTCGGCAATTTTCCCGTTCTCCACCACAACGGCTGCAAACTGTATGATTTTATCCCCTTTTTTAACCGAGTTCCCGGTGGTTTCAAGATCAACCACCACATAACGTTGCGTCATCTGTGCACACCTCATATAGTTAAAGGCCAATAAAAAAACTGGCTCCATTGTTAGTATGTATAATCACATATTACATGATTATACTCTTTAATAACAATGAAGTCAGCATTTAAATGGCAATGATGGCCCTATAAGAATGATGCCCCGGCAGGCAGGTTCTGCAAATCCATGCCATCAGCATCCGCCTCAATCTCCCCAGGCTCCTTCATTTACGTAAGGACAGTTGCCTCCGGTTCGTGGCTGATCATTTCAAGTATCTTATTATTCTCACCCATGATGGCGATCTTCGGATAGTGTTCTTTCACCTTCTCTTCAGCAACAAGCGCATAGGATATGATGATCACTATGTCATTAGGCTGTACAAGCCTTGCTGCCGCTCCATTCAGGCAAACAACCCCGCTTCCCCTTTCGCCGGCGATGATATACGTTTCAAATCTGGCACCGTTATTGTTGTTGACAATTGCGACCTTTTCATTCGGAAGCATATCCACCGCATCCAGAATATCCTGATCGATTGTGATGCTTCCCACATAATCGAGATTGGCTTCGGTGACAGTTGCGCGATGTATTTTCCCCTTCATCATTGTTCTATACATGGTGAATTCCTCCCATTATCAATCTAGCTCAACTTGATGATTATATTGTCAATTAATCTGGCTGAGGCAAACACAGCCGCAACAGCTATAATGATTTCCCCCTGCAATCGCCGTACTTCCTCCAATTCAGGATAGGAATAGATTTCAATATAATCAATGCTTGCCGATGTATTGTCCAGAATATGGGCACGGACCGCTTCCTTGATTATCTCGGGATCCTTTTCCCCTTGGGCAATCAGCGTGTCGGCCAGCACAAGGCTCGCATACAGTTCCTTTGCTTCATTCCGTTCATTTTCAAGAAGGTAGATGTTCCGTGAACTTTTAGCCAGACCGTCCTCTTCCCTTATAATCGGGACACGAACGATTTGGATCGGAAAATTAAAATCCTTCACAAGGCCCTCGACGACTGCGACCTGCTGTGCATCCTTCAGTCCGAAATACGCCTTATGGGGCATGACAATATTGAACAGCTTCGTCAGCACTGTTGCGACTCCGTCAAAATGTCCCGGCCTTGATTTTCCGCACATGACATTTGTCCGCTTTTCCACTTTGACTTTGACGGAAATGCCATCTCCGTACATCTCCTGGACAGTCGGGAAAAAGATATAATCCACGCCATTGGCT
>CAKQBC010000573.1 GCA_934215995.1 uncultured Bacillus sp.
GCCTGCTCACACGTCTTTTTGTCCGGCAGAAAATGACCGCCATGAATGGTTGTTCTTCTTTGATCAGTTCCACGATTTTCGCTTGCTTTGCGCGATCGGTCAGCTGTATCGCCAGTTGTTCGACACTGTCGGCTGCTCCCTGTTTCTTTTCCACTTGAATGTAGGACGGCTTATTCATATGCTTTTCGGCCAGCTTCCTTACATCTTCTGAAATGGTCGCGGAAAACAGAAGTGTCTGCCTCGTTTCAGGCAATTCGCGGAGAATATCCTCTACTTCCGGCAAAAAGCCGATATGCAGCATCTGGTCTGCCTCATCCAGCACCAAGAAGGAGATCTGAGATAAATCCACGGTCCCTCTCCGTACATGGTCCAGGAGACGTCCTGGTGTCGCCACGATAATCTGTACAGGCCGCTGCAGCTTTTTCAGCTGCTTTTCTACATCCTGCCCGCCATACACAGCGAGAATTTCGACATCTTCCATCCCATCGGTAAGCTTTTTCATCTCGGACGTGATCTGAAGTGCAAGCTCCCTTGTCGGCGTGACAATCAGGCCTTGAGTGTGGGAAGCTTCCGGATCAAGCATCTGAATGAGCGGCAATGCGAATGCGAATGTTTTGCCTGTCCCTGTCTGCGCCTGGGCAATCAGGTCTTTCGCCTCCAAAACTACAGGGATTGCCTTCTGCTGTACCGGTGTGGGTGTGTCAATATTTTGCTGTTTCAAGGCACTGACTAATGCCTCGTTAATGCCTAATGATGAAAAATCCTGCAAATTGTGATCCTCTTTTCCAAAAAATATTATGCTGCTTCTACAGCTTCCATCAATCTGAATATGAATGAGCGGACGAACGATAATGCTTCCTGTACAGTGAATGATTCCTCAAAGCCGGAAAGGCCATCCAATGAAACATTGATGTCCCAAATTCCTTCATTGGCATTGAACATCATGCTGAATCTTCCCTTGTCCTGGTCTATATGGGCTCCAACAAATTCCTTGATTGCTTTGTCGTGCTTCTTTTGAAGCTTCAGGCCAAGCAGCGCTTCATACGATCCGAACACATCATCCACTTCAAAACAGGCGGAATCAACGCCGATCCGTTCAAATTCTACCGCTTCCACATAAAGGAATTCATTGATATGCTCTTTGAAATAGCTGACTGGCTGTCCGAGGAAAGTCGTATCTTTTTCGGCAATCATCTCTTCCGACTCTTTGTCGCATAGTTCAAGATACGCTTCACCGAACGGCTCCGTCTCTTCCGCAACCGCTATCGCATTTCCGGACAGTATGCCATGTTTTTCGATATAAGCTTTTTCTTCAGGGCTCACCCGGCATTCGGCTGCTCCGCTTTGGAGGCTATCCTCCACATATTTCTTCATATGTTTACTGATCATTCATACTTTCCTCTCTATATCATACTGATAACAGTATATTACAAATCTATCTCAATACATACAGGGCAATGGTCGCTGCCCATGATTTCATAGTGGATCTGGGAATCCTTCAAGCTCCCGGCAAGACGCTCCGATAAAACGAAGTAATCGATTCTCCAGCCGATGTTTCGCTCCCTCACTTTGCTCATATAAGACCACCAGCTGTAGGCATCGGTCCGTTCAGGATACAAG
>CAKQBC010000574.1 GCA_934215995.1 uncultured Bacillus sp.
GCCCGGCATTTCGTGCTGATAAACTTCTGTATGCGGAGCAATCATGCCGCTTTCGAAATCTTGATAGTATTTGCGAATATCTTCCCAGTAGTGAGACAACTGTTCCATTGCTTTTATATCAAGCTTCGGCTTGCGGTCTGTACCTTCAAGCGCGTAGTATAAGCTGTTCATGCTCGGCTGCGATGTCATCCCTGCCATTGTGCTTAAAGCTGTATCGACAATATCAACACCCGCTTCAATCGCTTTACTGTATGTCAAAATACCGTTTCCGCTCGTATCATGCGTATGCAAGTGAATCGGAATATTCACAGTATCCTTCAATTCAGAAATGAAACGGTAGGCTGCATTCGGCTTCAGCAATCCTGCCATATCTTTAATGGCTAAAATATGAGCACCTTGGTTTTCAAGCTCTTTTGCCAACTGTTTATAGTAATCCATTGTAAATTTCGTTCTTGTCGGATCGTCAATATCACCTGTGTAACAAATAGCCGCTTCAGCGATTTTACCAGACTGTCTTACTGCATCAATAGCCGTCTCCATGCCTTTCACCCAGTTTAAGCTGTCGAATATACGGAAGACATCGATGCCTGCCTGTGCAGATAATTGGACGAATTCACGAATGACATTGTCCGGATAATTTTTATAACCGACTGCATTTGCGCCTCGCAGAAGCATTTGGAATAAAATATTCGGCATTTTCTCGCGAAGGCCTAATAATCTTTCCCATGGATCTTCTTTCAGGAATCGGTAGGCCACATCGAATGTCGCGCCTCCCCACATTTCTGTTGAGAATAAGTTAGGCATTAATTTGGCAGTAGGTTCGGCAATTTGAAGCATATCCGTCGTACGCACACGAGTTGCCAAAAGCGATTGATGAGCATCACGGAATGTTGTATCTGTGATCAGTACTTCTTTTTGCTCTTTAATCCAATTGACTAGTCCATCTGCTCCTCTGCTGTCCAAAATTTGCTTCGTGCCTTCTGCATATCCCAGATTTTCAGGCAAAATAATTTGCTTAGGTTGTTCAAAAACCGGTTTCTTTTTCTTTTCAATGCCCGGGAATCCATTCACTGTTACATTTCCGATGTAAGACAGCATTTTTGTGCCTCTGTCTTTTCGCACAGGGAATGAGAAAAGCTCCGGCGTTGTATCGATGAAAGACGTATCGATTTGACCTTTTCTGAACTTTTCATGTTTAATTACATTTTCTAAGAATGGAATATTCGTTTTAATGCCGCGAATACGGAATTCTTTTAAATTACGGGCCATCTTATTTGCAGCCTGTTCAAATGACAATGCCCATGTAGATACTTTAACAAGCAACGAATCATAATAAGGTGTTATGACAGCGCCTTGGAAAGCATTTCCCGCATCCAGACGTACACCAAATCCGCTCGCAGAACGATACGCCATCAATTTACCTGTATCAGGCATGAAATTGTTTAAAGGATCTTCCGTTGTGATACGTGATTGAATTGCATAACCGAATAAAGGAATATCAGCTTGCTGCGGAATATTTACTTTGTCGCTATGTAAACCATAACCTTCAGCAATCAGAATTTGCGATTGTACAATGTCAACTCCGGTAATCATCTCAGTAACCGTATGCTCTACTTG
>CAKQBC010000575.1 GCA_934215995.1 uncultured Bacillus sp.
GGTAAAGATGGTTTGCTTCACATTTCTGAAATTCAGGAAGAGCGTACAAACAAAGTGGAGGACGTCTTGAAAATGGGCGATGAATTACTTGTTAAAGTAATTGAAATCGACCAGCAAGGACGTGTAAACTTATCACGTAAGGTCGTTCTGAAAGAACAGAAAGAAGCTGCAGAAAAAGAACAAGGCAATTCATAAATAGAACTCCTCGGGCAAGCGAGGGAATGTCTTCGCTTTAATGGGGTCAAGATCAAAAGGTTACCGTTGCGGTGGCCTTTTTGTTTTAATATAGGAGGAATTATGTCTGTAGAGAAATTAGTATGCAAAAATGGCGTCAGGATTGTACATGAATTTGTACCTCATGTACGTTCTGTGTCGGTTGGTGTTTGGGTTAAAGCTGGATCGAGGCATGAATTGCCTGAAGAAAACGGGCTGACTCATTTTATTGAACATATGTTGTTCAAAGGAACCGAAAATCGGACTGCAAAGCAGATTGCACAGGAATTCGACCGTATCGGCGGTAATATTAATGCGTTCACCTCTAAAGAATATACGTGTTATTACGCTAAAACATTAGATCAGCATGCTGGACAGGCGATAGAAATTTTAACCGATATGTTTTTCAATTCACTTTTCAGCAGTGAAGAAATCGAAAAAGAACGGCAGGTTGTCCTCGAGGAAATCTTAATGGTGGAAGATACGCCGGACGATGATGTGCATGAACAGTTATGGAAGGTGATGTATCCGGATCATATGATGGGGGCTTCCATTTTGGGCACACCTGAAACGTTGCAGTCTTTCACGGCGGAATCAGTTCGTTCTTATATGGAGAAGCACTATATCCCAGAAAACATCATTATTTCAATCGCAGGGAATATAAATGAAGCGTTGATTCGACAAATCGAAGAAAACTTCGGCAGCTTCGTTTCCAATCGACAGGCTACCAATCTATCGACCAAACCGGTATTTGTCCCTGGTCATGCACGGAAGGAAAGAGAGACGGAACAAGGCCATCTTTGCCTTGGATTTGAGGGATTGCCTGTTACAGATCCGGAAATTTATAGCCTGGTTGTAATGAATAATACTTTAGGTGGGAGCATGTCTTCCCGCTTATTCCAAGAGGTCAGAGAGGAAAATGGGCTGGCGTACTCCATCTATTCCTATCACTCATCGTATTCTGATCATGGATCGGTTGTCATTTATGGGGGGACGAGCAGCAGCCAGCTCGAAAAACTCCATGAGACCATTTTGGAATCGATCCGGAATATCAAGAATGATGGAATATCTGACTTGGAAATCGATAATGCAAAAGAACAACTGAAAGGTAATCTGTTACTCGGATTAGAGGGCACAGGTGCCAGGATGAACCGCAACGGCAAAAATGAAATCGTTTATGGGGAACACAAAACGACTGATGAGCTATTGCAGATGATTGAGAAAGTAAACAAGCAAAGTGTCAACACAGTGATTGACCGATTGTTGGACCAAGATCCGGCAGTCTCGATCATCGCTCCGAAATAATCATGAAGGGCTCCTTTTCCGTTCAGCCCTTAAACCTCAAGCTATTTAGGGAAGCGATATTAGAATTGAAGAGTATCACAAAGTGCTCCGT
>CAKQBC010000576.1 GCA_934215995.1 uncultured Bacillus sp.
CCGGTCGATAACATAGGTGGTCGGGAATGCCATGATGTTCAGTGCAAACTGGCCAGCCTCGCTGCCGGATGCAAAGTAGATGTTCCGCCCTCCGGTCTTTTCCATGATATGCCGGATTTTCAGATTCAGCGAAAATGCTCTCTGACTGGCTCCCCGGTCAAGACCACGAATCCGCTGCATTTTTGTGACAAAGAAGTTGCGTTTGTAATTGTGGGCTTCATCTATAAATAATGCGGTAAATCCCAGATCGCTGAAGTAGATAATGTCCTCTTCCGCTTTTTTATCGTTGAGTTTTTCCAGCATCTTTTCCAGCTGCTTGATTTGCCGTTCAATTTCTTTGATGGAAGGTCGGTCTTCACACTCTTCCAATATTTGCCGCAGTTCACAGATCTGCTCCTCATAGTGCCGTGTCACCAAATCCGGATCATCTTTTATCATGTCAAAACTGGATTGCGCCATAATCACCATATCCCAGTCTACCACGGCGATACGGGACATGAAGCGTTTCCGTTTCTCTTTTACAAGGTCTTTTTTATCGGCAACCAGTATTTTTGCGTTAGGATAAAGTTTTGGTGCAAATTCCGCAAACTGCTGCAAGGTTGAATTCTGCACAACAATTAGAGTTTTTGAAGATAATTTCAGCCGTTTTAGTTCTGCCGCAGCCGTAACCATGATGGCGGTTTTACCGGCTCCTACGCAATGTGCCAGAAGCGTATTGCCCTCAATGCACCGGCTGACTGCCCGTTTCTGATGCTCACGCAGGATGAACTTGCGTCCGTTGATGATGCCGACTGCTCCCGGATAAATGTCGAAAGCCGGAAGTTCATATTCCCGTGTTACATGGGAATTGAAGATAGTATTGTAAATATTTTCCAGTTGCTCGGAAATCTCATTGGAGTCCATGACAAAGTTGCGGAAGCGGTCCTGTAATTCATTCTGATACTGCCTTGCAGTCAGCGTGGCTTCCTGGTCCACCACAAGTTTTTCTTCGCCGTTCTCATCATATTCTTTCCGGTTGACAATCGGCTCTTTCAGATTCAAGGCGTTTTCGGCCAGTTTGAACAGATTCCAGTCTGCAATCCGGTATTCCGTAACGCTGTACATTGTGGTATAGTCGGCTGCCACATACCATTTATCTTCGGCTTTGGAGTAACTGACCTTGCACTCAACGTCAAAAGATTTTTCCAGCCATTTTTGAACGATTTCCGGCAGAATCCAGAAACTTCCCAGCTTAAAGTCTATCTCCTCAATTCGCAATGGTTTGGGTTGAACAGCTTCCAGTGCCGGAACATTCTGCGGAGCAAGTTCACGGGCAATCTGCAATTTTTTGATGACATTGCCGGAGAGGTAAGCACTTTTCAATTCAATCTGACGAGATACGGGTTCTTCAAAGAATTCTCCGGAAGCAAGCAGTTGTGCTTTTGCTTCTTCTACTTCAAGATTCATCATGGAAGCAATATATTCCAGATCAATCTCATGCCGATAAGCGTATGAAATCATACCAGCCTGTACGATATTTTCCGCATTTTCCGGTTCTTTCCACGGGTGCTGTGTCCGCTTGGTATAGATATCGCCCTTTTCGTAGATCAGATGATTGGTCTTGATC
>CAKQBC010000577.1 GCA_934215995.1 uncultured Bacillus sp.
CTTTTGAATCAGACCGGTGAGTCGTTCAAAATTTCTGCTGGCAATACGACCATTGAATTTCAACGGTCAGAAAATGACCCCTTTTACCATTTTGCATTTGATATTCCGGACAATCAATTCGAACAAGCAAAAAATTGGGTGAAGGAACGCGTACCTTTGCTGATGGAAGACGGGGAAGATGAAGCGTTCTTCGAACATTTCCCGGCACGGGCGTTTTATTTTGAAGACCCCGCAGGTAATATCGTGGAATTCATTGCTAGACCGAACATGACGGAAAATCAGGATGGTCTTTTTTCAATGACCCGTGTGTTCTACGTAAGTGAAATGAGCTTAGTAGTGGATGATCCCATGGATGCACATGAAAAGCTCAACCAATTGGGTGTTCCGGAACGGGATCGGAAAGAACCAAATCCAGCGGGTCTTACCTTCATGGGAGAGCGGGAAGACGGATCATTTTTATTGTTAACCCCTCCTGGACGAAGATGGTATTTCTCAGATAAGATCTCAGCGGTTTATCCGATGGAAGTGACATTGCGGGATGGTCAGCATATACAGATTGATGAGGACCAGGCATTAAGGGTCTTAAAGGAGATTGACTGATGGAACAGTGGCCAGGAGATTTGGCCATAGTACAGGTCCGCATGGCCAGACCGACGGATCAATTGAAAGAGATTGAACGGTTTAATTGTGAAGGTTTAGAGCATAACAATTGAAGACCGGATGGTTGGCGGGTTGTGTTAATGAATACATCGGGAATAAGTGAAAGTTGAGCCGGCAAACGTTTTGCTGGCTTTTTCTCATTTCCGGCAGGAATCACGGCGAATACGTAGAATAAGACAGAAATCAATAGGTGCGAGGTTAGAAAAATGGTCAAATTAGTTATCGTCACTCGAGACAATTGGGAGGAAGCGTTACAATTGCAAGTCGCAGCAGAACAACAGGGGTATGTTCCATCGGTCGCTGTATCCTTAGCAAAAGTCTACATCAAGCCGGATGGTGAACATGTCGAGTACATTCCATTTGCCATCTATGACTCCACTCATATGGTAGGATTCATTATGCATGCCTATGAAGAGAAAACAACAGACGATTATTGGATTAATGGATTCCTGATTGATCAAAAGTATCAAGGAAAAGGATATGGGAAGAAGGCACTGCAGGAAATGGTTCATTGGATCAAAAAAAGGCATCCACGTTGTGAAGCGATCCGTTTAACGGTATATCCAGAAAATGAGCGGGCCAAAAAGCTGTATATGGATGTTGGGTTTCAAAAGATGGACTGGAGACTTGGGGAAGAAGATGTTTACCAATTGCCGGTGGATGGGGGAATAAAAGAATGAGGGGATTTGTCAGTGGATATCAAGAGATGAGCATTCCGTACAATTATTTTACAAGGGAAGAATCAGCAGGGCTGATCATCGTATTACCGGGAGCGGGCTATACGGTTCAAGCACCATTGCTCTACTATGCAAATCACTTCTCTGTGCAATTGGGCTATGATTTGCTGCAAGTAACGTACAACTATAACGATATGGCTTACGATGATTTTTCAAATGAAGAACTTTCTGAAGCAATCAAATACGATGTCAAAATGGTGATTGACGAT
>CAKQBC010000578.1 GCA_934215995.1 uncultured Bacillus sp.
GTATAAGATATCTTCATATAATGAAGGACAATTTGGTAAAAATCAACCGTTTGCCATTCTTCCAGGTTTTCATCGGTGTCCAGCCTCGGTAAACTGGGATGCGGCTCTTACCCGTACCCAAGGACGCCCATTTTCCCAATCTACTGTTATTGGTACAAGGAATGTTTTTTCAAGGAGCGAATCTGTCAGCATTTCTCTTTTTTTGCCTTGTGAAATGACGTTACCTTCCTTCAGCAGCATGGCATGGGTTATCGAAGGAACAATTTCCTCGATATGATGGGTAACATAAATTATTGTGGGACCATCGGGATGAGCAGCCATTTTCTCAATCGAGCGAAGCAATTCTTCCTGCGAATAGATATCAAGCCCATTGCATGGTTCATCGAGAATAAGCAGCCTTGGTGAAGCCATTAAGGCTCTTGCAATCATGGCTTTTCGTTTTTCACCCTGTGAGAGGGATGTGAGATTTTGATCCTGTACATGGCTAATATTGAACTGATGCATTAAGTCCTTTGCTTTTTCCAGGTCCTGCTGTGTTATTTCTTGATAAAGGCCTATAGAGGCAAATCTCCCGCTCAAGACAATTTCCAGGGCAGTTTCTGATGGACGGAATTGAAATTTATCGTCCAGGGATGTGCTAACCCAGCCGATGGATTTTCTAAGCTCCGGTATATTCGTCTTGCCATAAAGATTTCCTAATACTGAAACTTGCCCGCCATTAGGCCACAGATAGCCGGTAATCATCTGCAGAATCGTTGTTTTCCCTGATCCATTCAAGCCTAATAAGGCCCAATGTTCTCCTCTTCTGACATTCCATGAAACTTTATTCAGTATCTGCTTTCCGTTTCTTTTCCAGCTTATCTCATCCAGTGAAATAATACTGCTGCTCTTCACATATCTCATTCATATCCTCCTTATCCTTTTATAACGGCACAAAATCCTTAAAATTAAATAGAGCTGAAGACAGTAAAGACTTCCATAGCAACTGCTGGAAATCCTGTGTCTCAGCTCATCCTTTTAAAAATTACTTATTTTCTGCATCAATCATCCCGGAAGCAATACCAGCCCGGCGAAACTTTACAGCGTTTTTTTGATAAAATTCTGCCCCTGCTATGATACGCTCCTGCAGTTCCTCCTTCACCAGCTTTAAGGCTTTCGCAGGAACACCTGCTGCAAGGATGTTTTTCTCAATCACTTTATTTTCCCCTACTACTGCTCCTGCCGCAATGACTGCACCATTCTTAATGATGGCACCGTTCAGTATAATCGCTCCCATGCCAATCAGGGCACCATCTTCAATGGTACAGCCATGAATCACACAATTATGGCCGATTGTGACATTCTGTCCAATGCTGACAGGGTAACCTTCATCGACATGAATCATCGTCCCTTCCTGTATATTGGTGCCCCTTCCGATTCTGATGGAATCATTGTCCCCGCGCAGCACAGAATTGAACCAGACGGATACATCAGCCTCCAGTTTCACATTGCCGATGATATAGGTATTAGGTGATAAATAGACGGTTTCATGAACGTCTGGCTTCAGTCCTTCAAAATCAAAGATCATTTCCGGAACACCTCCTACTTATGAAGCTACAG
>CAKQBC010000579.1 GCA_934215995.1 uncultured Bacillus sp.
ATTCTCCGATATAGGAAAAACTTCATGAAGCACTTCCATGCGCCATTTCAACAACATTTCAAGATCTGACATTTCAGCTCTTTTAATCGAAATCTCCATTACGATTTTCCTCCTTTCATGACAACAGGCAATGCTTGGACATCCACTTTCCCGTTTGGAGTCAGAGGAAGTTCGGTTAATTTAACGAAAAACTCCGGAATCATGTATGAAGGAAGATATGCTGCCATCTGTTTTTTCATTAAAGATAGCCGTGAATCATCCTTTTCAGGAACAAAGTACGCAACCATGTAAGACAGCCCTTGCTCATCGATATATGGACTGACAAATCCTTGCTTTACTTCCGGACAGGCACAAAGCACATTTTCTACTTCGTACGGTTCAACTCGTTTTCCGCCGATCATAACTTGAGTATCCTTGCGTCGCAGAAAAGCCAAGTTCCCATCCGGGAGCATATATCCTAAATCACCGCTCCTATAAAGGCGTTCCCCGGTTATGCATTGGATGAAAGACATATTTTCACGTTCGCGGTTCCCTATGTAGCCGTTTGAAACACCATCACCTAAAATGCAAATCTCACCATACTGTCCCGGCTCTACAGCATTCATTTCTTCATCCAATATTTCAATCGCACAGCCTTTTACCGCTCTTCCGATAGGAAATGTGCCATCAGGAAGCGGATTTTCTCCATTACATTTAAAGTAGGTTGCACATACCGTTGTTTCCGATGGACCATAAGTATTGTAAATAAGCACTTTGTTTAATAAGTGATTGATATAGTTCGCCCGAAGAACATCCCCTCCGCTAATCATCAGACGAATGCTTTCAGGAAACTGTTCAAAATCATTCATTTCCTGCAGAAGATACGGAAATCCGCTAACTATGGTGACATGATGGTCTTCGATAAAATTCATTAAGCTATGGATATTTCCCCTCGTCTTTTTGGACGGAATCGCCAAAACGGCGCCCGACAAAAGCGCAGCAAAAACCTCCTCTACAAAAATATCAAAAGAACAGACAGAATACTGCAGCATGACGTCATTTAGTGTCGGGTGAAATTCATCACGAAAAGCTCTTACATAGTGACAGACGTTCAGATTGGTTACAGCAATACCTTTCGGTGCACCTGTCGATCCGGAAGTATATAAAATATAAGCCAAAGATGGTGGCTTTGCCTGAACTTCTGCGTGTACAGCCCTATCGATCTCAATTCCTTTCTCTATAAATATCAATGAATATCCATCCAGTAAATGTACGTATTTTTCATGTGTAATCACGTAATCGACCTGACCGTCCCTCATCATAAAACGTATGCGTTCTTCGGGAAAATCCGGTTCCGCAGGGACATAGGCCGCACCGATTTTCAAAACGGCAAGTATGGAGGCTCCACGCTGTGGTCCATGACAATACCAAATCGTCTCCCTGTATTCGGAAGTTGTGCTGCGATGGTATTCGTCAGCTGTTCCAGTTCTTTGCGCGTCAATTGCCTGCTTTCATCAAACACCGCAGGATGATTAGGAGACTTGTGCAGTTGTTCCTCAAATAAATGATAAATGATATTTTCATAAAATTTATTTGTCATAATAAATGTCCTCCAT
>CAKQBC010000580.1 GCA_934215995.1 uncultured Bacillus sp.
CTTGTTTGGCTGCACCTCATTTGCCCCGCCTGGTACGGCATCAAAATCTGTCAGCTCATTATTCAGCATCAATCCATAGCCTGGAACCATGATTCCTGTTCCGAATACCTGTTCAATCGTTGTGGTATAAGAGACAACATTTCCCCATCTGTCCGTTACGGAAAAATGGGTAGTCTCACCGTATTGGCGGTCATTCGGCTGTTCAGCTGCTTCATAATTGGCTTCACTGTTCTCATATTTCCAAGGGTCTCCCGCTTCCGGGCTTGGATTCACTTCATTCAGGCTGATCAGTTCCTGGCGCTCCTTAATATAATCAGGGTGAAGCAGCCCAGTGACAGGGACATTTACAAACTCTGGATCTCCTGCATATACGGCGCGGTCTGCATAGGCAAGATGCATGGTCTCAGCAAGCAGGTGATATTTCTCCCAGGATTTTAAATCATATTGTGATAGATTAAAATCATCCAGAATCTTCAGCATCTGCAGCAAAAACACTCCGCCAGAGCTTGGGGGCGGCATGCTCGCAATTTCATACCCCTGGTAATCTCCCCAAATAGGCTCATCAATAGTCACTTCATATCCCGCAAGGTCTTCAGGTGTCATGGATCCGCCAAACTCCTGCACCACACCAGCAAGAGCTTCTGCTATTTTCCCATTATAAAAAGCGTCTGTCCCGCCAGCACGTATCATCTTCAGGGTTTTTGCAAGATCCTTCTGTACTAGACGCTCCCCTTCTTCAATAGGTTCGCCCTTAGGCAAAAACACTTTGCCGGCAGCCGTTCTGCCAAGCTTGTCCTGATTATCGGCAATCGCATCGGCTAATACAGAATCTATTGGGAATCCTTTATCTGCCAGCTTAATGGCAGGGCCGATCAGCTGCTGCATAGGGCGTGTTCCCCATTTTTCAAGGGCCGTTTCCAATCCTTTCAATGTGCCGGGCACACCGACTGCCGTACCGCCAGTTGAACGCTCCGCAAATGGAATCGGCTTTCCGTTTTCATCCAGGAACATATCTGGTGAGGCACCTGCCGGAGCGCGCTCACGGCTGTTAATAATGGTGGTTTCTTTCGTTTTGCCATCATAGACCATCATAAAACCACCGCCGCCAATTCCGGACATCATTGGTTCCACAACATTAAGGGCGAATTGGACTGCGACAGCCGCATCGATGGCATTACCGCCCTTTTTCAAGACATCTGCCCCAATTTTTGATGCCAGCGGATGGGCTGAAGCCACCATTCCGTCCTTGCCAACATCAACCTGGCTATACCCGCCATAGCCATCATCTGGCTTCGGCTTTTTTGCCTGTCCGTTTAAAGGCATGGTTCCGGCAACTAGTAAAATACTTAAAAGCATCAGGACACTAGCTTTCAAAACTCTTTTCATATTCATCCTCCTTCAGTGATGTTCTACACGTCTAACTTAAGAGGAAGGAAAAGGATTATCAAGAAATAAGAGTTAATATTCTGAAATTTGAAACTATTTTACTAGAATATGTGATGCAACTAGGAAGATATGAGGAGTTAATTTTTTAAAGCGAGAGTTTCTTTAACTCTGCAATCCCCAGCTCTACAGAGGTTTCAACGTAACCGAC
>CAKQBC010000581.1 GCA_934215995.1 uncultured Bacillus sp.
CTCTTCAGCTGCGGCAAGCCTGCGGCCATGCAGCCTTTCCTGGGCGCTGGAAACGGCCGATCTCATGAATTGGTCCCCGAGCCCCTTGTCGATCCGTTCGTTGAACGCTTCCGTTCCTATCCTCATAGCCAACTTACATCAGCTCCCTTTTCTTTGTTCTCCGTTGCCTGTTACCTATACCGTTTACCGGCTGTTCAACACTTCAGCAATATGCATAACCTTAATAGGGCGTCCTTTTCGGTCGATCCGCCCGCCGATGTTCATCAGGCAGCCGGCATCTGCGCCGATGATGATTTCTGAACCGGTCTCCTCGATATGCTGTACCTTTTCATCTACCATCTGCTCGGAAATCTGGCCCATTTTGACAGAAAATGTACCTCCAAACCCACAGCAGTTATGGGCATTAGGAAGCGGAGTGAACGTAAGCCCTTCCACGTTTTTCAATAGTTTCATAGGCGCTTCGGCAACACCGAGCAGTCTTGTCATATGGCACGATGTATGGTAAGTTGCAGTCGCATCCAGTTTGGCCCCGACATCCTCCACTCCCAGCACATCAACAATGAATTGCGTCAATTCATACGTTTTGGCGGCAAGCTTTTCCGCCTTCTCCCTCCAGACAGGATCATTCTTGAAGAGATTCGGGTATTCCTTGAACATGGTTGCGCAAGAACCTGATGGGGACACGACATAAGCTGAATCCTCGAACGCATCGATCATTTTTTTCATGGCTTCTTTTGATTCATTCACATACCCGCTATTATAAGCCGGCTGTCCGCAGCAAACCTGTGATTCAGGAAACTCCACTTCACATCCTAACCGTTCCAGCAATTCTACTGTCGCTTTCCCGGTATTGGCATTGAACATATCTACTAAACAAGTCGCAAAGAGAGAAACTTTCAATGCTACTTCCTCCATTCCTGGGTCCGTAACAGCGGACATTTTTTTGAATAGCCTTGTTTCTTTTAAAAAAGTGTTTTCATTCCAGTCCCATGCAAGGCGTCAGGGACATCATTCGACAATATAAAGGTGTAAACAGGTCATCTGATGACCTGTTTACATGTCATTATATGACAAAATGCTCCAATACAACAAACAAAAGATTTTAATTATTGCTAAATTTGTATCATTTTTCCCTGTAATAAGCCGTAAGATTTTTCTCTACGACTGTCAAATGATTCCACATCAGCTGCCTGGCTTTCAATTCATCCTGCTCGACGACCGCATTGAAAATCCGCTCATGGTCATGGAGCAAATCCTCACTTGTTGTATCCTCGTTGTAAAGCCATATATCCCTTGTCTCCCCCATCCTTTCCTTCATCGTCAGGGAAATATGTTTCATGAGGGAAAGCAATATCGGGTTATGGGTCGCTTTTGCGATTTCCAGGTGAAATTCAATATCCGTTTCTTCTTCTTTCTTCTTGTTCCCTGAAGCATGCTCCATATGATTCATTACCCTTTTTAAATTGGCAATATCCGTTTCGGTGCGATTTTTCGCTGCATAGGCGACTGCACCGGTTTCCAATACTTTTCTCACTTCAAGAAGATTGATGACGTCCTGCTTCCTCATCAGAAGAGCGGAAGAAACA
>CAKQBC010000582.1 GCA_934215995.1 uncultured Bacillus sp.
GTATAAATGACTTTCCCTTTCCTGAGCACACCGATCCGGTCGCATAAATTCATGATTTCCGAGACATCATGCGTAATATAGATGATTGTTTTCCCCGCCCCGGCAAGTACCCTCATATATTCATTGATTTCCAGCTTCGATTGGATATCAATGCCGACCGTCGGCTCATCCATCAGCAGAACATCCGGATCATGCAGAAGGGAAACAGCGATATTCAGCTTCCTTTTCATTCCTCCTGACAGGTCCGTTACTTTCATATCCCACCGATCAGGCAGGCGAACCGCCATACAAAGCTCCTTTATCCGTTCCTTCGTGACGGCCTTATTGGTGAAATTGCTCCAGAAACGCATATTGTCATAGACAGTCAAGTCTTCCCAAAGGGCAATTTCCTGAGGGACAAACCCGATGTTCTCCCTGATCTTCTTCAGTTCTTTATCCGACTTCCATCCCTTTATCGAGAAAGTACCTGCTGAAGATTCTTTTACAGTAGCCAAAATCGATACAAGTGTGGATTTCCCGGCTCCGTTTGCCCCAAGCAAGCCGAATATTTCCCCTTTGTGAATCGATAAAGAGACGTCGTCCAGCAATTGTTTCTTTCCTATCCGCTTTGATATATTAAGTATCTCAATCAACTGCTCTTCACCCTCCTTGCAACAAGCCATACAGAGACGAATACGCTGGCGGCTATGCCTATTGCGGCAGGCAGGATTTCCGCTGTCAATGGCCCGCCCGCTGCCGCAGTCCATATCAGCTTCTGCGGAAACCATGCCGATAAAGAAGCGAAATCACCGGACAGTTCGGCCAGCGGGAAAAGGCCTTCCCCGGCCAAAACAACGATGAAGGATACAAAAATGCCGCCCGCATAATAGATACCTGAATTTCTTGAAATGCTGCCGATTGCTAAGCTGATGCACAATGAGAAAAGAATGTACGCAATCAGTGCCATAAATAGCGGAACACTCAGCCTGATCAGCCCTAGGGAATCCATAATGGCAGAGACGAAAAGTGCCTGCGCCGAATAAAAGAGGAAATGGGCCGCCGCTGTCTGCCGGATATAGCCTCCAAGACCGGCTGCAGTCGTCTTCATCCGTGAGAAGAGATGCCCCCTCTCTCTTACAATCCACTCAGAAGTCACAAAGCTCAACAGAAGAACAAAGAATGTCCATAAGCCAAGATATCTTTGCGGCTGTTGCCCCTCTTCTGCCTTGATTTTCTCCGAAACGGCCAGATTTGCCGTTTCATAAGAGACCGTCATGAGCGGCTCCGGATTCCATTGGGACATTGTGTATTCATACGACTCTTCCCAGATTTCCGGCTCCTCCACCCCTTTTCCTTCATACAGCCCCTCTACACGGTTCGCTGCGTGGATAGCGCTGGTGAGCTTCGCCACTTCACTTGCAAACACTTCTTTCACGATGCCTGATGCCATAGAAACAGAGGAAGTCATCAGTTCAACCAGCAATTCCCGCTCTTCTGCGAGCAGCCGTTCCTGAAATTGCTCCTTGATGACAAAAACACTATCGAGCTCATTCCGCGCAAGCTGCCTGTC
>CAKQBC010000583.1 GCA_934215995.1 uncultured Bacillus sp.
CTGAATTGACAATACCATGTAATACGATGGCGAGCAGCACATTGGAAAAGCGGTGGCACACCACAGCCTTCAACACAATCAACGACAGGGCAATGTGCAGGAAAATCGCCAGAATGCGCTCAACTCCGCCAAGCCAATACAGACTCTGATCAACAGCCGTGTTCATCGTCACTATTGCAGCCAGTCCAACAATTAAAAAGGCTTCAATTCCGCCATGGCCGAGACCGAACAAGATACCGGATAAGCGGTCTCGCTGTTTCATGAAGTAGGACATCGCCATCCAACGTGCCATTTCTTCAAAAATCCCAGCAGAAAAAGCAAGGAATAGCACAAAATAAATGGGATATTTAGCACTCCACAACAGGTATGTACTGCTATCGGCTTCCAGGTATTCAAGAAGCGGGATGCGAATCAGAATCTGCGAAATGACGAATGCCAAAACACCCAACAGAAAAGGCCGGAACCTCCGCTTATATACCGCATAGGCACATCCGCCGATCGGCAAAAAGACCGTGACGGTCACAAGAAATAAGATACTGGCCATACGCTTTCACCTCATAGGGAAAGTGTATCCTGTTCCGCTTTTTATGTAGATGCATTTTTCCTATTTGGTCACTTTTTGGGCATAAGCGGCACTTTTTTGGCCATTATTATTTGCGTAAAAACCGGTGGTTCAAATGCTGTTTCGAGCGTAACGTTGGCGTTTTGGTCTATCATTCGTTTGAGGGAGAACAGGCCGTACCCCCGGTCCCCTGATTTATCGGATTTCTTTTTCTTGTAGATTTCCTGTAAGTTAATCGTGTTCCTCGCGCTGCTGTTGCGGACAATGAAATACTGGCAGTCATTCATCTTGAATATCGACAGTTGCAGGAATTTCTCCGCGGTTTGCACAGCTTCCTCAATCGCATTGTCCAATAAGATTGAAAGGATTCGGATTAGCTGGTCGGTAGGCAGAAAAAGGTCATTTATTTCTTCTGGAATATCGACGGCAACATGCAGCTTCTTTTGCTGGGCGGACAAAACCTTAACACTCACTATGCTTTTAATCTCCGGAACAGCGATTCGTGAGAGTTTCGTAATTTCTAGTTCCTGATTATTGATGACGAGGGACGTAGGCTGAATGATTTCACGGTATACACGTTCAATCTGCGCGAAATTCTTTGTCCGTATGCCATCATCGAGGGAGAGAAGGATATTGACATAATCATGACGGAACGTTGCCAGTTCGTCATGCATTTCCTCCAGTTTCCCGACATAGTCCATCAGTTGTTCGTACAGACGTTTTTCATGCTCCTCGACTAGGTGTTCCTTCGACAAATGGTAACTCAGCACAAAAATCAGCACGAGCAATAAAAAGAGGACTAAAACAGCTATGTAACTGGCCTGTCCGTACTTCATATGCATGTAGGATAAGACGCCGGTGGAAGGGTAGTTGATGATAAAGATTAAAAGTATGCTAACAATCAACAGCAGGAAAGTAGGGACATAAAATCTGCTTTGCACGATGTAGGTGCTGAACTGCTCAATTTTCTTCCTGGAATGAACGA
>CAKQBC010000584.1 GCA_934215995.1 uncultured Bacillus sp.
GGCGTATTTCGTCAAAGAAACGCTGATTGATCTCCTGTATGGTGGTAACTGGCATCAATGTGATCAAGTTATTCAATATTTGAAGTACGATCCTGCTTCTGGAGAACAA
This sequence comes from uncultured Bacillus sp., assembly GCA_934215995.1. Classification (GTDB taxonomy): domain Bacteria; phylum Bacillota; class Bacilli; order Bacillales; family DSM-1321; genus Bacillus_AD. The sequence continues at coordinate 110 of CAKQBC010000584.1, forward strand.
TTGAAAACAAAAATTCTTGAAGAAGTTCAGGCATCTCCGTATTATGTCTTCATTATGAATTTGAATAGTCAATAACACACAGTGTGGCTGCGCAACGAAATCCGCCGGAAATTGAGCATGGTATCCGCCGGAAAACGATCATGATACTGGCCGGAGTTCTATGAAGAAGAGTGAAGAGATGTGATCTGCCATTGGGTGCTCAAAATATCGGCATTTTATGATTAACTGTTCCGGTTAAGTGGCTATATGCTTGACAAACGGTAAATCCATGCTAATTTTATCCCGTATCCGCTTCCCACTTGGTATGAGTTTTTTCGCGGGACTCAACTTTTGAAACAGCTCAAATGAATTACCGGTCGAGGATGAGTATATTTGAGTTGAGGAGATTATGATATGAGTGAATTGTCATTTCAAACATTCTGCATAGAGTTTTACAGCAGACATATACAGAAAACCGGCCCGGAAGTGTATGACTTGTTCCAGAAAAGCGGGCTTTTGAAGATGCTGGAAACGGACTATGAGGACTTGCATGGCATGGGTATGGAAGCCCTTATGCAATTCTTTGATGAATACCTTGCAAAGGAACTGGAAAAATGAAGCTGTATCATGGAGGACTTACCGCAGTAAACTCTCCACGTATTATCCGCAGCGAAATCGGGCGGGATTTTGGTTTTGCATTCTACACGACCGATATCAAAGAACAAGCCGAACGCTGGGCTTACCGTCGTCAACGGGCCGCAATTCGTAATGGATGCTCTTCCGCCCAAGCCATAGTTTCAGTTTTTGAATTTGATGAAGCCGCGTCCCGGAAAAATTTGGAATTTCTGGACTTCCCGGAAGCAAATCTTGCCTGGCTTGATCTTGTTGTCGCCTGTCGCTCGGATTGTACCTTTACGCATGGCAAAGATGTGATTACAGGCAAGATCGCCAATGACAATGTCGGTGAAACCATCTCGTATGTCATCGCCGGAATCATGCGCAAAGTGGATGCGCTTGAAAGATTGAGATTTCAAAAGATCAACAATCAAGTTGCTTTCTGTTCGGAACGGGCTTTGGCGTATTTGAAATATGAATCCTGTTATACTGTTGCAAAGGTTTCCTATGATCGAGCATAATTTAGTCAGAGCCACAGTAATTCCGGAAATTGTTCGTCTGATTTGTAACTATTACAAGATTAGCGAAAAGGAAGCCCTGTGTCGTTTCTACAAATCGAAAACCGCCGCCAACTATGCTGATGAAGAAACTGGAATTTACGGACAGTCCGCCCTCTACGTTGCCGGATTGTTTATAATGGAGCAGGACGGTGAGATTGATGAAAAACGTTTTGCATAAACAGCGATTGCGCCGAAATTGAAGGAAGAGTAGTGGTAAGGATATTCAAATAAGAGTTGAGGTCGACAGTACAGAGGCTTAATTTCTCCTGAAATTGC
>CAKQBC010000585.1 GCA_934215995.1 uncultured Bacillus sp.
ACCCCCACCCTGTCAAGAAAGACCTCAATCTCCCAATATAAAAAGGCATAGCACCAACTCAGCGTCGATACCATGCCTTCCAATCCCAAAAATCAATAATTCCCAATCTCCCCAGCCGGAGCCTGAATGATCACAGGCTTCTTAGCCGGATCCAGCCATCTCAATATGCTTACCACATTGCTTTCTGAAGTAGCTGTGCAGCCGAGTGTCGCATTGTTTGCGATGTGGAAGAAAATTGCGCTTCCCGCTCCTGGGACTCTGTCTGTGTTGTAGTTGATGACGAATCCGTATTTGTATGCCGGAATGTTCATGTTTTCGGCACTGGACCACTTGCCGGAAGTGGCTTTTTTGGATTGCCATGTGTTATAGAGGCTTGACTTTGGATCATCGACCCAGACGTCATCGCTTGTGATGCCTCTGAATGGCAGTTTTGTTCCCGGATTGCCTTTTGTTCCAAATGCAGTTCCGATGGTGTATTTTCCTCTTGGGGTTTTGCCATCGCCTTCTTTTTTCGTTGTTGCAAATCCATTTTTGCCGATATAACCGGATGTGCTGAGCACCTGGTACCAGCCGCCTTTGGCGTTTTTCTCAAAGGTTCTGATTGTTGCTTTGCTCGTTCCGTATCCGTTTGCTGTAACGAGGATCAATTGTTTATTGCCGTCAACCGTTTTCAGGCTGTCGGCAATGTTTTTGGAAAAGGACGGTTCCAATGCCCGCGCCATGAATGCAGACAGCTGTCCTCTTGTCACTACCACATTCGGCCGGTATGTATTGTCTGTGTAGCCTGACGTTATTTTCGCAGCTACGACTTTCCCGATTGCGGCATACGCTGAAGAGGATGCGCCTACATCTTTGTAGCCGATTGTCGCCCGTTCGGATAAACCGAGCGCCCTTGAAAGCAGGATGGCCACTTGTCCCCTCGTCACATATTCATTCGGTTTGAATGTTCCGTTTGAATACCCTTGGATAATCCCTTTATCGACTGCTGCCTGGATATAGCCGGAAGCAGCTGAGGAAGCCGGGACATCCGAAAAGTTTGTTTTCCGTTGGGTGCCGTCCAGTTTCAGCATTTTGCCGATCAGCATGGCGGCCCCGCCCCTTGTTACTTTTTGGTCTGGTTTAAATGTGCCGTCCTTAAAGCCTGTTATGATGTTTTTGCCCGATAGATATTCAATTTCCTTATGGAATGTATGTCCAGCCGGGACGTCTTTAAACGTGGCAGCCTGGGCGGACTCGGAAAAGGCCCCTGCCAGCAAACCAAAACCCAACAATAGCGATACTATTTTTTTCAACCTTCGTCCTCCTTCGACAGATTTTTTGTTAGCAGTTTCATTTTAGTTCAATCTTTCTGAATAGCATAAGATTCTGAACCGTATTTTCAAAAATGGTTCTTTAGTCTTTATCCTTCCGTTGTCTATTCAGCATATGAAAAATCCGGCCTCCATATGAAGGCCGGTTCTGTTAGAATATTTGTTTGTACCATTCTGCGGCAGCCATGATTTCCGAACGCGTTAACGAATGGCCCTGGTTCTCCC
>CAKQBC010000586.1 GCA_934215995.1 uncultured Bacillus sp.
AATATGAACGTTCCCTGGAATTTCTGCAAAGGGCAAAAGACATGCAGCCCGAAATACCGACGAAGTCCAGCCTGATGGTAGGATTAGGGGAAACAAAAGAAGAAATTCTTGAGACAATGGATGATTTGCGCGCGCATAATGTCGATATTATGACAATCGGGCAATATTTACAGCCGTCGAAGACACATTTGCCTGTGGATAAATATTACTCGCCCCAAGAGTTTGCCGAACTGAAAGAAATCGCGATGACTAAAGGATTCAGCCATTGTGAGGCGGGCCCTCTCGTGCGTTCCTCCTATCATGCGGATGAGCAAGTGAACGCCGCCGCGAAAAGAAGGCAGAAAGAAGGGGAGATTGAGGCAGCAAAAAGCTGTTGATTTTTAAGGAGAGCTTATGCGGCAGATCAAAAAGCCAATAAGCTTTTTTTTGTGCTTATCTAACAATCCCTAAGTGGACTCCAGTCCATACGCCGCTAAGCGGGCTACTTCCGCTTTTCTTTGTCTAGCTCCAGTGCCCCAACGCCTAGAGAACTTCCCACTCCTACTTACGATAAGTCAACATCGAATCGCTGTGCTCTTCGTGTTTCCTATATCTCGTAAGGAGTGCTCCAGTTCATACGGCGTTGAACGGGGCACTTCCGCTTTTCTTTGTCTAGCTCAGTAGCCCAGCGGCTAGTGTACTTCGTCAACTTCCCATCGATAAGTCAACATCGAATCGCTGTGCTCTTCGTGTTTCCTATATCTCGTAAGGGGTGCTCCAGTTCATACGGCGTTGAACGGGGCACTTCCGCTTTTCTGTTAGTTTGTGCTTTTAGGTTGGAAACGAAATGAGGTATAATTAACAAAAGCAGGATTGCAGAGGTGAGAAAATGGTTACAATCAATAACCTTCAATTTGAATTGGTTGAAGAATATCGCGATGGTTTTAAGGAAGATGCATTTAAAGCGCGCTATAGTGAAATTCTGAATAAGTATGACTACATTGTTGGAGATTGGGGTTATGGGCAATTAAGGCTTCGCGGGTTTTTCGACGATCAAAACCACAAATCCTCTTATGATACGAAAATCAGTACATTGACCGAATATTTATATGAATTCTGTAATTTCGGTTGCCCTTACTTTGTAGTGAAAAAGATTAAACAGCCGCATCCGAAAAAGGAAAATGCCAATTAAGCCATTATGGCCTATATATAAAAGAAAAAAGCCGAGAAGGCTTTTTTCTTTTATATGAACTCTGATAAAAATGCCTTAAGCTCTTCGGCATGATCGGATGATATATGGTAGGCATGTTCAAGATAGCCTTCCTCTTCAAGGTCGTCCGGCCCGATGATGGCAAAGGTATTGCTCTGCATGTCCAATACCAGCTGTTTCCCATAAAACCTGTCAGAAGAGATGATTGCTAAATCGAACCGTTGTTGTTCCCCGACAAAACTGACAAAGCGGGTTTTTGTCTCTTCTTTGTAGTCGTATAAATAAAAACGTTCCTCCATAATATCCTCCCCTTATCGTT